>NZ_JAALDV010000037.1:0-16395 GCF_014145045.1 Dietzia sp. DQ12-76 | reverse complement strand
CCGCCGCCGTCGTCGGCGCCGGCGCCGCGCACGCGGCCGTCGGCGCTCTGACCCGGATGGGCGTTCGATGAGCCACGGCACCGATCCTGTCCTCATCGTCGGCGCCGGACCGAGCGGACTCACCGCGGCGGCGCTGCTGGCCGACCTCGGGGTGCCGTCGATGCTCCTCGAGCGGTGGGAGGGCATCTTCCCGCAGCCGCGTGCGGTGCACCTCGACGACGAGGTGTACCGGATCATCGCCCGACTCGGGCTCGCCCCGGAGTTCGCGGAGATCTCCCGCCCCGCCCTGGGCCTGCGTCTGGTCACGTCCTCGTTGCGGGTCATCGCCGAGTTCCCCCGCGACCCGGGCGTGGGTCCGAACGGATTCCCGGCGGCGTCCATGTTCGACCAGCCGCGGCTCGAGGCGCTCCTCCGCACCGCCGTGGCCCGGCGCGCGAACCTCATCACCCTGCGTTCCGGTGTCGAGGTGACCGGAATCGATCAGTCCGATACAGGTGTCGCGGCCTCGGCGACCGATCGTGACACGGGTGAGCCGATCACGTTCCGGGGCAGCTACCTGCTCGGTTGCGACGGCGCCGGCAGCATCACCCGCGCGTCGATCTCAGCCGGGTGGCGCGACCTCGGATTCAGCCAGCGGTGGCTCGTCATCGATGTCGAGACGTCGGCCGATCTACGCCAGTGGGACGGGGTGGCGCAGGTGTGCGACACCCACAGAGCGGCCACCTACATGCGCATCGGCGAGACCCGCTACCGGTGGGAGTTCCAGCTGCTCGAGCACGAATCCGTCGAGGACTACCGCGACCTCGACGCGGTGGTGCCGTTGCTGCGGCCCTGGCTCACAGGCGTAGAGGCCGCAGACCTCGAGTTGGTCCGTTCAGCTGAGTACACCTTCCAGGCCCGCGTAGCCCGGAGATGGCGTGACCGCCGCGTCTTCCTTCTCGGCGACGCCGCGCATCTGACGCCACCGTTCATCGGCCAGGGAATGGGAGCGGGCCTGCGTGACGCCGCGAACCTCGCCTGGAAGCTCGCCGCCGTCCTGAAGGACGGAGCGTCGTCGTCGACCCTCGACTCCTATGAGCAGGAACGCATCCCGCACTGCACCGGACTCATCCGTCTCGCGATGGCCACTGGCGCCGCGATGACCGGCGGCGGTCACGGAGGTGATGTCCTTCGCCGCACGATCGCGCCCGTCCTCGCCGCGGTTCCGCGTCTGGCGAGAAGACTGACCGACAGTACGACTCCTGCCCTCCGGCCGTCCTACTACGTCAGGCGCGGGGCGCTGGGCTCCGTCGCTCCCCCGCGGATATCGGCCCCGAGCGCCTCTGGCCTGGCCGGCCACCTCGTGCCCAACGCCGTGGTGTCCGACGACGGAGGTCGCCTCGACGACCACACGACCGGTTTCCGGGTCCTCACCGTGGACACCCCCACCCCCGAGCAGGACTTCGAGATCACACGCCGGGGCGGGACCACCGTCGCCGTCGCGCTCGACAGTCCCCTCGGAGAGTGGTTGCGCGCCCACCGCGCCCGAGCAGCGGTCGTGCGCCCCGACGCGACGGTGATGGCGGCGGGACGCTCGATCGCGGAGGTGTACACGCTGCTCCCCGCGGCGGGGTCACAGCCTCGTGGTTGCGACGCTGCTTCCCGGGGTGCTCTGGCGGGCGGGGCCACCTGAGCCCTGGGACACCCGCCCGTGACGGTGGGCCTGCCGCTGACCGTCGTCAGGCTCTGGCCTCCCGGTCCGACGCGGCAGACCTCCCCTCGAGGAGCCGTCTCACGTGCGCCCCGACCTCCGCCGCCACCTCGGCCGCCGGTTGATCGCGCCCCGATCGAACCCATTCCGTGAGGTGCACCTGCACACTCGCGATCGTGAGGCCGGCAAGCACTCGGGCACCACCAGCGGCACTGTCCGGGGACACCATTGATGCGAGATCCGCGAGCGCCTCGAACCCCATCTCCCACGCCGCCTGCTGATTCCCACGTCCGACTCCGGCGGCGTGAGCAGTCGCCCAGCTGAATCCTTCGTTGATGTGCAGATCCAGGAAACCGGGGTGCTCCGCGAAGAACGTGGCCACCGTGACCGCGGCGGCGACGAACTGCTCGACCGGCGAGTCGAGCCCGTCGATCGCTGACGTCGCCGATTCGACGAGCTCCGTCATGCGCACTGAGTTGAGCTCGTCCCAGATCTCATCCTTTCCGTCGAACGAGGCATAGACAGTGGCGAGGGAGACCTCCGCCGCCCGGGCGATGTCACTCATCTTGGTGTTGGCGAAGCCGACTTCCGCGAACCGCATCTCGGACGCGGCCATGATCTGCTGGCGATACATCTCTCGTCGGGCCTTGCGCAGGCTTCCGGACCCGGTCGGCGCGCGGTCAAGCGTCATTCCACTTCTCCATCCCTCGGTCTGACTCACTGCAAGCTGTTGCCACCGACTGTACCTACTGTTATGTTTTCCAGAATCGTGATTCTGGTAGGAGTATCCAGAATTACCAATTGCGGAAAGCGGAGGAATCGAACGTGACCACCAGAGCAGCGAACACTCAAGATCTGTCGCACGACTTCGGGCGCCCTTGGGGCACACGCCGCAAGGACATCTACATCTGGACCACGGTCGCAGCCCTCGTGATCTGTGTCGTGCCCTTCGCGGGAGTAGTCCTGCACTGGTGGGATGCGGAGCCAGCCGGCTTCATCGCGGCCGCGCTGATCTGCGGCCCGATCATCATCCCGATGGTGGTGGCGTGGTGGGACGATCCCGGCGAGACCAGGACCATGCTCGAGCGTTTCAACGAGTTCATGATCGTGTGGATCCCGATCACCGCGTCAAGTCAGGTCCTCTGGGAGATCACCTGGCTGATCGGAGACCTCCTCGGCCATATGAACCTCACCGCCGAGGACCGGTGGGGCTGGTTCTGGTACTTCTACGGAGCCGCCGACACCCGATACCTGATCAGCGACGCCGGCCTCTTCGGCATGGAGACCGTGGCGGCCATCGGCGGATGCATCCTGCTCTACAACTGGCTGCCGCTGCTGCGCACGAAGGACGATGACCGTCGACGCATCCGGATCCTGTGGTGGTGCTATTTCGCCTTCGCGATGATGACCGCGGTCATCATCATCTACTACGTCGCGGAAGCCCGGGACAGCTTCGCCAACATCGAACAGGGTTTCTGGGGCTTCGCCCTGAAGTTCGTCTTCATGAACATCCCCTGGATGGTGGCCCCCGTCGTCTCAATGCTGTTCATCCCCAAGATGATGGCAGTGCTGTACCAGCGCGTGTACACGGGATGGAGCCGCTTTCCGCAGCCGACCTCGTCGGACCCCGGGGCCCGCCAACCCAGTGCAGACGTCCATTGACATGGCCGGATTCGACGAATTGCCACACACCAGGGTCGGTGACCCCGGAGCGTGACACTCATATCCCGGAGGAGGTCCGGGCCCCAGAGCCCGGCGACTCGTGATCGTGCGGTGACGGAAGGCACCTCCCGCTCGACACGGTGCCGGCGTCTTTCCCATCGACGGTGGCCGCGACCTCAGCGGCCGGGCGGGACCTCAGAAGTACTGGGCGCCGCCGTCGATACTGATGTGCTCGGCGGTGATGAACTTCGACTCGTCCGAGGCGAGGAATGCCACGACGTTCGAGATCTCCTCGGGCTCGGCGTAGGTCTGCTCGAGGAATGTCGTGCCCATCAGGTTGAGCGGAGGGTTGGTCTCGCCCACGGCTTCCAGTTGGCTCACCATGCCCCCGCCGCCCATCGGGGTAGCCACCCCACCCGGGTGGATGCTGTTGACCCGTACGTTCTTGGGTCCGAGCTCCGCGGCGAAGGCGCGGGTCATGCCGACCAGGGCGTGCTTGGACGTGGTGTAGTGCACCATGAACGGCTGAATCTTCTTGCCCGCGTACGAGCTGGTGAGGATGACGGACCCGCCGCCTGCGGCGATCACGTGGTGGGCGGTGGCCATGATGGTGTTCCACACGCCGGTGGTGTTGATCTCGAGCGTCACCCCGAATGTCTCAGGGGTGATCGAATCCCACGCCTGCGGGATGCAGATGCCCGCGTTGGCCACCACCACATCCAGTCGTCCGAGTTCCGCCACGCCGTCGTCGACGATCCTCTTCATGCCGTCGAGATCGCGCACATCGCCGACCGACAGCAGCGCCCGGCGCCCCTGCGCCTCGACCAGACGGCGGGTCTCCTCGAGATCCTGCGGGGTGGCCTCGTCGTACGGGATCGCGTCGATGATCGGACCCGCGATATCCAGGCCGATGATGTCGGCGCCCTCTGAGGCGAGCCGAACCGCGTGCGTCCTGCCCTGGCCCCGAGCCACCCCGGTGATGAACGCGACCTTGCCCTCGAGACGTCCCGTCATGATCAGACTCCCTGTGTCGGTGTAACCCCACGGTATCCGCGACTATGCGCGCGGGTGGCGATTCGCCGTTCCGGCATGCGTGCGCGTGGGAATCACGGCGACCGTCGTCACACGGTTATCCGGAGCGAACGTAGCCGTCGGACCAACATGCTCGGTTGCCACGATGCGGTGTCCGTGTGGATGTGGAGGTCTGGCGCATGGTCGAGAAGCAGGTCGAGCGCCGCCCGGGATTCGAGGCGGGCGAGCGCGGCTCCCACGCAGAAGTGGATGCCGCGGCCGAAGCTCAGGTGCGAGGCGTCGTCGCGGGTGGGGTCGAAACGGTCGGGTTCGGCGAAGTGGTTCGGGTCACGGTTGGCGCTGCCCCACAGGAGGAACAGGTGTGCGCCCGCCCTTATCGTGACCCCTCCGAGCTCGGTGTCCCTGACCACGTGTCGGTAGTGGCCCACGAAGGGTGCGTCCAGGCGGAGAACCTCCTCGGTGAACGCGTCGCGCGAGGCAGGGTCGGACCTCAGACGCTCGAGATGTTCAGGGTGCTGTCCGAGGCGCGAGGCCAGTGACCCCAGGTGGCCTACGGTCGATTCGATTCCCGCCACGATGAGCTGGAGCAGGACCTGGATCGCGACGTCGTGCGGGAGGCTGCCGTCCTCGACCAGGCGCGCGAGGTCGCCGATCACCGCGCCGGGGCGAGCGCCGCGCGCCCGATGCAGTTCGTCATCGAGGAATGCCATGAACTGCCCCACGACGCCGACCGCCGAGTCGAGCTCTTCCCGGGCCACCACCCCGTCGAGGATCGCGGTGCTCGCGAACGCCCAGTCCAGTAGGTCATCGCTGAGTTCCTGACGGACTCCGATGAGTTCGGCGATGACCGCCGCCGGAAGTCGTTCGGCGACGTCGCTCACCCAATCGATGCCGTTGTCGTAGCGCTGGGTCCACAGCCGACGGAGGGTGGAGGTGACAAAAGGGGCCCACGAACGAAGCGTCCGTGGGGTCAAAGACGGCAGAACGAGCGTGCGGTGGATCCGGTGCACCTCACCGTCCGCGGTGGCCAGGGCGTGCACCGGAGATCCCAACTCGGCGACGGGAAACTCGGAGATTCCTCCGGACTCGTCGATCACCATCGTGGCGGTGAGGTTGGACGAGAAGTCCTCGGCCCGGGCCGCGACCTCGGCGACCAGGTCCCACGATCGCACCACGTGAAAACTCGACCCACCCAGGCGCTCGATGGCCGGCCCGGGGTGCCCCGGCCGAAGCGATGGCGGCACTTCTCGCGTCGTGGTCATAGCCGACAGAGTGGCGCAGGAAACGCCGCGTGGTCGAGGCCCTGACCGAGATCGGAGACACCCGCGCACGCCGAGGTCCGTGGTCCGTCTCATCCCCGGCCCCCTGCCGGGAGAAAGCCGAAACAGTCGCACGAATCTGTCTCACACTGAGATATGGCTACTGATTGGTTGCTCGACGACTCACGGGACCGGGCTGCACGTGACCGCCTCATAGCGGTTGCCGCGGAACTCATCGCGGAGGCGGGGATCGACAGGTTCGACGTCACGGAACTCGCGCGGCGCGCGCACTGCTCGAGGGCGACGGTGTATCGACACGTCGGCGGACGCACTGTGATCATCGAGGAGGTCCTCCGCCGCGCCTCCGGCTCCATCGTTGCTGCTGTGGAGGACCACGTCAGAGGCCTCACGGGGCGCCGCCGTGCCATCACCGCGTTGACCGTGGCTCTGGCTGCCGCTCGCCACGACCGAATCGCCTCGCAGTTCCTGCCCGCTGTCGGCAGAAGCGCAGAGTTTCACGCACTGTTGGAGTCGACCACGGTGATCACGACGGCGATTGACCTGATCGGCCTCGGCTCCCCCGACAGCGGACGCGCACAGCTGGCGGTCCGGGTCTTCCTCACGCTCCTGCTGTGGCCACCCGGTTCTGGCGAAGAGCGCCAGATCGACCTCCTCGCGGACCTCGTCTCGGGAACGGCCCCGGAGCGGGCTGACGGGGCCGTGACCGGGTGATACGCGCTCGTCGGCCCACCGGGAGCCGAGGGTGACCTCCTCTCCATCAGGTGGTCATCTGCCGGTTCAGAGCCAGTCGTTGCCCCCGAGTCCGAGCTCGGACACGTCCAGCCCGGGGGTCAGGCCCGTGTGGGGTGCGAGCCCGTGCTTCTCCAGGACTGCGCGGATCGTCTCGGCCGCGTCGACGTTGAGGGGGCTCGACACCCACATGCCGTAGGGGAGGTTGACGAAGCGGTTCTCGCGTACGGCTTTGAGACCACGGCTGGCGGGGTGAGCCTTGAGCGCGGCGATCTTGTCCTCCACGGTCTGCTCGCCGTACTCGACGAACGCGATCACATCCGGATCCTCGGCAGCGAGGCGTTCCCAGCTGATGCTGGTCCAGGTGTCGGCGACGTCCTCGGTGGCATTTCGCGCCCCCGCCGCGTCGATGATCCCCTGTGGACCGCCGAACGAGCCGGACGACAGGATGGTGTCACTCGTGCTGTCGACCAGGAACACCGTCGGTGCGTCCTGCGGGGCGGGAAGGGCGCGAAGAGCATCCACCCGCTCGGCCACCTCGTCCGCGGCTGCTGCGCCCGCGTCGGCGTTCCCGGTGATGATGCCGATGTTGCGGAGGTCGGTGTCGAGCGCGTCCCACGGGTCCATGGTCCCGCGCTGGGCTTCGCCCTCGGTCTGGCGGCACGCCTCCGTGAGCTGATAGACCCCGATATCGTGTCCGGCGAGGATCTCCGGGGTCAGTCCTCGTGACTCGGAGAACCCGTAGTTCCACCCGGCGAAGACGACGTCGGGTTGCGCCGCGACCACGTTCTCCAGGGTCGGACCCTGTTCGGTGACCTCGTTGAGTCCATCGATCTGGTCGCCGTACGCCAACCGCAGCAGGTCCTCGTCCTTGGACGCCGCGGCCACCGCGGTGATCTGGTCGCGGGCACCGGCGGCCAGCGCGATCGAGATGATGCCCGGGTCATACGCGAACAGTTCGTCCACCGTCTCGGGGTAGGTGACCTCTTCCCCGCAGTTGACCACGGTGACCTCGCCCCCGGGACCGCCGCCGCCGGGTGCGGCGGCGTCGGGTGCGGCGGCGTCGGAACCGCAGGCGGAGAGGAGCGCCAGCGTCACCGCCAGGACGGGTCCTGCGGTGATGATCGGACGTGTCATGGGTAGGTCCTGCCTTCTGTAGTGGTGGCGACCGCGTCTCCGAGGAGGAGGTGGGGTCGGCCGGTGCGGGGGTGGGCGACGATGTAGCCGTGGACGCCGAAGACCTCGTCGAGGAGCTCGGCGGTGAATGTCTCGACGGGCGGCCCGTACGCGACGATGCCGCCGTCATCGACGACGGCGACCGCATCGAAGTACCGCAGGACCAGGTCGAGGTCGTGGATGGCGGCCACGACGGTGGAACGCAGCGTCTCGAGCGCGTCCATCAATCGCAGCCGCCAGGCGGCGTCGAGGTGGTTGGTGGGTTCGTCGAGCATGAGCATCGGGGTGCGCTGGGCCAGAGTCCGCGCGAGCACCACCCGGTGGCGTTCACCGCCGGAGAGTCTCGTACAGGACTGGTCGCCACGCCCGGCCAGGCCCACCGTCCGCAGCGCCTGCTCGACGATGTCCTGCTCGCCTTCCTCCCCCAACGCCCATGGCGTGCGATGCGGAGTCCGTCCGAGGGCCACGGCCTCCGACAGGGTGAGTTCAGCCGAGGGCGCCTCCTCCTGACCCTGAACCGCGATCAGCCGTGCCCGCTGCCGGGACCGCATCCTGTGCACGTCGACCCCGTCCACGGTCACCGAACCCGAGACCGGGGCGTCCAGACCCGCCAGCACCCTGAGCAGTGTCGATTTTCCCGCGCCGTTCGGACCGACCAGCGCGAGCCGCGATCCGGACGGCACCTCGAGATGAACGCCGGAGACGACGATCCGCCTGCCCCTCGCACAGGACAAGTCGTCCGCGACCAGGCGCACGGCGCCCGCCCCCGTCACGAGGCGCTCCCGAACGTGTAGGCGCGGCGTCCCATGAGCAGCAGGAAGATCGGCGCACCGATGATCCCTGTGACGATTCCGAGCGGCATCTCCTGGGGGGCGGCGATCACCCGGGATACTACGTCCACCCACACCAGGAACAGTGCTCCCCCAGCCGCAGCGACGGGCAGCATCGCGCGATGCGTGGCACCCACGACGAGGCGGGCGGCGTGGGGGATGATCAAACCCACGAATCCGACGCCCCCGGCCACGGCCACGAGAACCCCCACCAGCAGGCCCTGCGCGACGAACAGCCCGATCCGGAGCGCGCGCACCGGCACCCCGAGCGAGGCCGCCGTGTCGGACCCGGTCGCGTACGCGTCGAGCCACGAGTGCAGGAGCAGCCCGCTCACCAGAGCCACCGCGACGACTCCGGCCGCGAGGGGCACCTTGGACCACGTCGCCCCGGCGACGCTGCCGAGCATCCAGTGCATGACCGTCTCGGCCGCCCGCGAGTCTGTGGCCACGAAGACCATGAACGACGACACCGCGGTGAACGCCGCCGACAACACGACTCCGGCGAGAATCAGCCGCAGCGCGGTGAGCCCACCCGTGGCGCTCGCGACCGCATAGACGAGCACGGTCGCTCCCAACGCGCCGAGCAACGCCCCCCCGGACAGCGCCCACACGCCGAGACCGCCGAAGACGCCGAGCGTGATCACCGCGGTGGCACCCACCGCGGCCCCCGCCGATACCCCGAGGAGGTACGGGTCGGCCAGGGGATTGCGTACGAGGGTCTGCATCGCAGCTCCGGCGAGCGCGAGACCCGCACCCACCACCGCGGCGAGCACCGACCGGGGAAGCCGCAGGTCGAGGATGATGATGGAGTGCGCACGCTCGGCCTCGCCGCCGGTGATCGCCGCCCATACCGTCCGCCACACGTCGCCGACCGGGATGTGCTCGGCACCGAAGGCGACCGAGCTGACCACGCTGATGGCCGTCAGGGCGGTGAGCACGATCGCCAGTGGGACAGGCGGGAGCCTGCGGGCTGTACGGAACGAGGCCGAGCCCGCGTCGGTGACAGGCCGCGACCGACGGCTCGGACGAACGCCCACCCCGAGGCCCGTCATCGGGTGCTCTTCCCTGGGACGCCTCCACGGTCCCGCCGCAACTGTTGCTCTTGCCGGTGCCGTTGCCGCGAACGCCGCTGCGCCTCGGGGACCCGGGGACACGAGTCACACTCGGACCTCTGCGCTCCCAACCGGATGAGACAGCACGAATGCCGGTCGTGCACCAACGCGGGCGTGCCACCCAAGCGGATCATCGTCACCAGCGGTCGATCGGAGAACGCGCCGGTGACGACGTCGGCGTCCGTCTCGACCGCGCGTCGCCGTGGACCCCCCACGGTCCGGTATGCGGCCCCGAATGCGCCAGCGCACGAGGCCGCGATTCCCCCGAGAGCGGCCCTGCGTGTGACGGTGCCGGCGTCCACGCACGCATCCACCAGGGGATCGACGTGACTCCGGATGCTGTCGACCAGTGCGCCGGGGTCCTGCTCGCGACCGAGAACCGGAGTGTCGGGCAGCGACACCTGGAGTGTCGCGCCGGCGCGGTCGATCAGTGCCCACCAGCGGCCCTGGCCCGGATGCAGGAGTGTCCCGTCCGCACACCACGCCGCCACCATGAGGCCGAGAGCCCGGCCGGCGTAGTGCTGGAGCGAGCACAGTAGCCCGGGCGCCGCGTGCGGGGTCCCCAGACTGTGGGAGTATCGCCGACCGAGCTCCTGCCATGTCGCGGGTTCGCAGAGCTCGGTGACGCTCCGCCAGTCCGGGTCGCCGGGGTCGGGTCGAGATCGATGAGGGACGGGCGATGCCTCGAGCGCCCGCTCGGCCAGGGCGCTGATCCCCATGCCGACGGGCCCATACGTGGAGTACACGGGTGGCCTTGTCTCTTCGGAACCTGTGCGCGAGGTTCGCTCGGATGTCGCGGAACCGACAGGTATTCGGACTCGGGATCAGCCCTCCCCGACGCCTTCCCGGAACGAATTCCAGTGGCATCCTGTCGGTTCGGTACCCCACACCGCTGCGCGCCAGTCCCGGAATCTCACCGGGTTCCCTGGCATCCGATCGTCCCCGTCAAGGGAAGCCGGATGCGGTCGGTTCCACTGTGGACGATAACAGACGGGCTGGTCAGGACGCCCGGGGGCCGCGCGATCACGGGTCTGGGGTCGAGCGGCCCGGGTGCTGCCGTGGGGTGCTGCCCTGCGCGTGGGCTCCCCACGGACTTGACCCCCGGCAGTCGCACCGGAGCTCACTGGTGGTGAAGGGCGACCTGATCCTGATCGAGCGGCAGTTGATCCACCGGCGGGGCGTCACCGAAGTCCGGCTGGGTGACCAGGACGAACAGCGCCAGGGCCACCACGTACACCGCGAAGACCCGGAAATGCCCGCGATAGAGCAGCCGTAGCACCAACCACAGCGCTCCCGCACCGACGACGGCGGCCACCACGAATCCCAGCACGTAGTCCTGCCACCCGAGCGAGAGCCCGCCGTCGAAGGCGGCGGGATCGAGCAGGCTCAGCGACTGCACGCCGGTGGCGGCGAGGATGGTGGGTATGGCGACGAAGAAGCTGAACTGCGCTGCCAGTGGCCGGTGCATGCCCAGCGCCAGGGCCGCGGCGATGGTCAGCCCTGACCGGCTCAGGCCGGGGAAGAGCGCCGCCGCCTGGGCGACACCGATCACCACGGCGACCAGCACTGTCATCTGGGTGGCCCCGCGCCAGGTCGTCTTGACCGAGTCCGACCACCAGAGCACGACGCCGGTGATCAGCAGCATCAGCGCCACAGCCCACGGCGTGACGAAGACGTCGGTGCCGTAGGCGCGGATGACCAGCCCCAGGACCCCGGTGATCGCCGTGGTCAGCAGGCCCAGCAGCGCGAGCCGCAGATGGATCAGGTGACGCAGCGTGCGCCTGCGACGCCACAGCCCCAGTTCGCGCCAGATGCCGTTGAGCAGGCGCGTGAGCGGTCGCCACATCACCACGACGACGGAGACCATCGTGCCGAGGTGCACCACCAGGTTGTAGAGGATCATCTCCGGGGTGTCCGGCGCGGGCAGAGGCGACCCCTCGGCCGCCAGCCATTGCTGCGCCAGCACCAGGTGGCTGGACGAGCTCACCGGGATGAACATGAAGAGTCCCTGGATCGCTCCCAGGAGGACCGATTCCCACAGACTCATCGAGCGTGGTGCTCCGCCGTCGTTCCGACCGACCGGGCCCCGTTGGGCGCATTATCGGCAGTGGGCGGAGAAACAGGCATACCTCACACCGTAACCACCTCGGCGGTCGTGCCCGCGGACACGTGCCGGATGGCCCTCAGGCGGCGTCGAGGTACAGGTAGTCCTCCCAGTACGGGCCGATCTCGCGCAGTTGGGACACGAGCCGCCACGTCCGGCCCCTCGGTGCCACCAGCGGAACCCGGAGCTCCCATCCCAGCTCGGAGAGGAGCTTGTCCGCTTTGCGGTGGTTGCAGGGCGCGCAGGAGGCCACACAGTTCTCCCATTCGTGTGCGCCCCCGCGGCTGCGCGGGATCACGTGGTCGATGGTGGTCGCGCGCGCGTTGCAATACCCGCACCGGTGGGAGTCGCGGTGCATCAGGGCGGCCCGCGTCATGGGCACCTGCGCACGGTACGGGATGCGGACGTACTCGCGGAGCATGATCACCGAGGGCACGCGGACGGCCGTGTCGACCGATCGGACCAGGATCTCGTCCGGGTGGTCATGGACCACCACCGCTTTGCCGCCGAGCAGCATCACCACGGCGCGACGAGCGGGAAGGGCTGTGAGGGCCTCGTAACCGGCATTGAGCAGGAGGACCCGCGGCGCGGCGGTCAGCGGGACGTGCGGGTCGGGGACGCGTTCGAGTCGAACGGGGGCTCGTGACCCCGGTTGTCGGTACTCCGAATTCTCGCGCACGGCTGTGCCCATGGTCGGTCTCCACTCATCTGCCCGTGCCCAGTCCACCATCAGCGACCGGGTCCGTAGTGAACCTCGCCTGCAACGATGATGCACCCTCGATGAACACTTCGTGTGCTATCGCCGCGCACAGGTCAGCCGCCTCGCCCGCGTCGCCCCCGGCGACCGGGGCCGACGGGTGGTGGGATCGGTCCCCCTGGCGGATCCCACGGGCATGATGGGGGGCATGAGCGGCACTACCTTCTACGACGAGATCGGCGGCGCGGAGACCTTCCGGGCGCTGGTCCACGAGTTCTACCTGCGGGTCGCGGACGACCCGGTGCTGCGGCCGCTGTATCCGGAGGAGGACCTGGGTCCGGCCGAGGACCGCATGCGGATGTTCCTGGAGCAGTACTGGGGCGGCCCCACCACCTACTCCGAGCAGCGCGGCCACCCCCGACTCCGGATGCGCCACAACCCGTTCCGTGTCGACCGGGCGGCGCATGACGCCTGGCTCACCCACATGCTCGCCGCGGTGGACACGATCGACCGCGAGACCCTGGACGACGAGCACCGGGCGGCGATGGTCGAGTACTTCACCCGCGCCGCCGCCATGATGGTCAACACCCCGGAGGGCATGTGACGTCGCCGGCCCACTCCACGCGGCCCTGGGAGGACATGGTCCTCTACCAGATCTACCCGCGCTCCTTCGCCGACGCCGACGGGGACGGCTACGGCGACCTACAGGGGGTGATCGACCACGTCGGCTACCTGGAACTGCTGGGAGTGGACGGGGTGTGGCTGTCCCCCATCATGAGGTCCCCCGGCGCCGACCACGGTTATGACGTCTCGGACCCGCGGGACGTCGACCCCCTGTTCGGTGACGTCGAGACGCTGCGGCGACTGGTGGAGGCGCTGCACGCCGCGCAGATGGTCCTGATCATGGACCTGGTGCCCAATCACACGAGCGTCGAACACGCGTGGTTCGCGGCGGCGGTGGGGGCCGGCCCGGGCAGTCCGGAACGCGAGCGCTACTTCTTCCGCGACGGCCTCGGTGACGACGGCTCCAGGCCGCCCAACAACTGGCCCTCGGTGTTCGGTGGGCCGGCCTGGACGCGCATCACCGAACCGGACGGGACGCCCGGGCAGTGGTACCTGCACCTCTTCGCGCCCGAGCAGCCGGACCTGGACTGGTCGCACCCCGACGTGGGCGACGACCTCGAGCAGACCCTGCGCTTCTGGCTCGACCTGGGGGTCGACGGGTTCCGGATCGACGTGGCGCACGGTCTGGCCAAACCGGACGACCTGGCCGACCTGCCTGACGACGTGGAGATCGCCCAACTCGTCGTCGACGAGCGCGACGCGCGATGGGACCGGCCCGGCGTCCACGATGTCCACCGGCGGATCCGTGCGGTCGTCGACGAGTACCCGGGCGCGGCGACCTTCGGAGAGGTGTGGGTGGGCCCGGCCGACCGGTTCGCCCGGTACCTGCGCCCCGACGAACTACATTTCGCGTTCCACTTCCCGCTCACCGGCGCGCCCTTCGAGGCCGGCGCGGTGCGCGAGGCCATCGAGGCGACGCTCGAGGCCTCCCGGATCGCCGACTCCGCCCCCACCTGGGCGTTGTCCAACCACGACGTCGTGCGCGAGGTGACCCGATACGGCAACGGCGCCCTCGGCATCGCCCGGGCCCGGGCGATGCTGCTGGTGGAACTGGCCCTGCCGGGGATCTCCTTCATCTACGAGGGGTCCGAACTGGGGCTGCCGAGCGACTTCTCGATCCCCCACGACCGGTTGACCGACCCCACCTGGGAACGCAGCGGTCACGCGGAGATGGGGCGGGACCACTGCCGCGTCCCCCTGCCGTGGGAGGGCACCCGGCCTCCCTACGGTTTCTCGACCGCCGATCGGACCTGGCTCCCCATGCCGGGCGACTGGGGCCCACTGACAGTGGAGGCCCAGCTCGAGGACCCGGACTCCACCCTGTCGTTGTATCGGGCCGCCATCGAGACCCGGCGGACCTTGCGGGGCCCGAGCACAGCGGCGGTCGAGTGGTACGGCGCGCCGTCCGGGTGCCTGGCGTTCCGCCGCGACGACGGGGTGGTGTGTGCGCTCAACGCCTCAGAGCGATCGGTACCGCTCCCCGAGGGCGAGGTCATCCTCGCCTCCGGACCCCTCGACTCGCACACCCGGGCAGGTGAGATCCTGCCGCCGGACACCGTGGTGTGGCTACGACCCCGCTAGTGGACGAGAACCGGGACGGAAACCGGCTCGGTCACGCCCCGCCGACTCGCAACCGCGGCAGGATCACGTCGCGGACCGTGTCCGGGTTGCGCTCCACCACCACCCAGCGACGGCCCAGGTCGCGGGCCGCCACGGCGGTGGTCCCGGAGCCGGCGAACAGGTCCACCACCAGGTCGTCCGCCTCGGACGCCAGCTCCACGATCCGCCGCATCAGCGCCTCGGGCTTGGGGGTACGGAAACCGTCGACCCCCGCGCTGCGCAGTTCCGCGCGCGCTGTGTCGGTGGACCCGACCTCCTGGGACAGCCAGACGGTCCTGAGCTTCTTGATGCGGCCCGCCTCGTGCCGGTCGCGCTGGTACACGTCGACCCGTGGCCCGGCCCGGCCCCGCACCGTCCGACACACCAGCTCGTCGCCGCGCTCCCCCGCCCGCTCGCGCGACCAGCGCCAGACGGCCGGGCTGAGATCTCCGAACACCGGGAGGATCTCGGTGAGCCCGGGCGCGGGGTCCACGGAGACCTCGCCGGTCTCCGGGTCGCCGTAGAGCGGGTAGGTCATGGTGGGCGTCGTGCGCGGGTTGAATCTCTTGTTGGTGTTGCGCAGGGGTAGCAACCGGTAGGCGACCCCGTCCTCGGCGGTGTGCGGGAAGTCGGAGGGGTCCACCGCCGAGGCCACCCCGCCGGACAGGCGGACGCGTTCGGGGTCCCGCGCGTACACCATGAGTCGGTCGTGGGAGCCGGCGAAGAACCTGTCGAGCTGACGCCCCTTGGGGTTGCTCTCCACGGTGAGGTCGGCGATGAAGGCGTCCGGGCCGAACACCTCGTCGAGCACGCAGCGGACGCGGTGGGCCTCGGCGTCGTCGAGGTGTACCCACACGGTGCCGGTGTCCGCGAGGAGCTCGCGGGACACCACCAGTCGGCGCTCGATGTATCCCAGCCAGCGATGGCGGGGCATGTTGTCGTGGTACCCGTCGAAGCTGCCGCCGCGGTTGTAGGGCGGGTCGAGATACACCAGCTGCGCCGCGCGTGTGGCCTGCAGACCGAGACCGTCCAGCACGTCACCGACCTCGGCGATCCTGCCCCCGTCACCGCAGAGGACGACCCCGGTGACCTGTCCGCCGGCATCAGGGAACGCCTCGGCGAGCTCGGGCACCGGCCCGTGTTCTCCCGGGATCTCGGGCTCGCCCCTCCCGGGCCACGAGACCGAGAACCCCGGGGGCGTCATCGCGGTTCGAGGGTCAGTGCGTCGGTCCTGCGGTAGGCCGTGCCGTAGCGGGCATCCAGGCGTAGCCACGCGCCGCGTTCACTCACCCTCACCGGTTCGCCCTCCGGTGCGCGGCCGGCCCGCTCGGGGACGAAGCCGCACATCACCATGGAGAACACCGTCCGCATGTCCACCGCCACGGGGCTGTCGGTGTCCGCGCGGACGGTGAGCACGTCCTGGTCCAGCAAGGAGGGCGGCAGACCGGCCGGCCCCGCGCTCTCCCGGGCCGCATCGCGCCCGGACTCGGTGAGATCGAGCAGCACCTGCGCGGGGATCGCCTCGACCATCTGGAACCCGTCGGTGGGCGGGAGCAGCCCCTGCCACGAGGAGGTGAGGGGCATCCCGGGATCGACGCGTCCCTCGGCGTCGCCGCGCGGCAGGAGATCGAACTCGGTGAGCAGGTGGTCGGCTCCACACACCACGTCGCCCCGCGGGCAGTGCCCACCGACCGCGCGGACCACCAGGGCGCCGAAGGGCGTCCGGGACCACACGCGCATCCTGCCGTCGTCACCGCTGGTCAACCGCACCACCGCCGCCTCGTCGAGCCGCAGCAGTCGGCGCAGGAGGGTCCGCAGGTCGTCCCTGTCGGCGGGGTCGGGGACCGCGATCGCCTCGCC
>NZ_JAALDV010000368.1:0-3229 GCF_014145045.1 Dietzia sp. DQ12-76 | reverse complement strand
CGAGCTTGGAGGCCATCCCGCCGGTCCCCAGGGCCCCGCCGGCCCCGGCCACCACCCCGTCGAGGTCGGCCGCACCCGACACCATCGTCACCGCGGTGGCGTCGCCCTTCCGCGGGTCCGAGTCGTACAGGGCGTCCACGTCCGAGAGCAGGACCAGCGCATCGGCGCTGATGAGGTGGGCCACCAACGCGGCCAGGCGGTCGTTGTCCCCGAAGCGGATCTCGTTGGTGGCCACCGTGTCGTTCTCGTTGACCACCGGGACCGCGCCGAGTGTGCGGAGACGATCCAGGGTGCGTTGCGCGTTGGCGGCGCTCTCCCGGCGCCCGATGTCGCCGGCCGTCAGCAGGACCTGCCCCACCACGCGGTCGTATCGGGAGAAGGAGTCCCCCCAGGCCCGGGCCAGCTCCAGCTGGCCCACGCTCGCGGCGGCCTGCTTGGCGGACAGGGTCGCGGGGCGGGTGGTCATCCCCAATGGGGACATCCCCGCTCCGATCGCCCCGGACGAGACCACGAACACGTCCGACCCCGCGGCCATGCGCGCCTGACAGACATCGGCCAGGGCGTCGAGCTGCGGCCGGCGGATCCCACCACCGACGCTCGTGATGGCCGAGGACCCGATCTTGACGACCACTCGGCGCGCCGTGCCTATCCGGCGCCGCAGCTCCGGTTCACCGGTCACTCCAGGATCTCCTCGTCGGGATCGATCAGGCCGCGGCGCACCCGCTTGCGGTACTTGCGCTCCTGGGCGCCCACGCGCTCGTCGGACTCCAACCGGATGTCCGTGCCACGCCCGGTGCGCATGAGGTCCACGCCCGCCGGGGTCTGGGGCTCCCAGTCGAACGAGACGTCGCCGATGGTGACCGCGCAACCCGCCTGCGCCCCGGCCTTGATGAGCGCGTCCTCGACACCCAGCCGGGCCAGACGGTCGGCGAGGAAGCCCACGGCCTCGTCGTTGGCGAAGTCGGTCTGGCGGATCCAACGTTCGGGTTTGGATCCCGACACCACGAAGGCACCGGCCTCGTCCGGATCCTTCCGGACCGTGAACTCGACCCCGTCCACGGCCCTGGGCCGAAGGACGATCCGCTCGGGCGCCGCAGGCGGGTTCGCCTTGCGATGGGCCTTGATCAGCTCGTACAGCCCGTACCGCAACTCGTCCAGGCCCCGGTGCGCGACCGCGGAGATCGCGTACACCGGCCAGCCCTTGGCCTCGAAGTGGGCGGTGACCATCTCGGCCATGTCGGCGGCGTCCGGAACGTCGATCTTGTTGAGCACCACGACCCGGGGCCGGTCGGCCAGGTCGCCCAGCCCGGCGTCGGCGAGTTCCGGTTGGTAGGCGGCGAGCTCGGCCTCGAGTGCGTCGACATCCGAGACGGGGTCGCGGTCGGACTCGAGGTTCGCGCAGTCCACCACGTGCGCGAGGACGGCCGTGCGTTCGATGTGGCGCAGGAAGTCCAGGCCCAGACCGCGTCCCTCGCTGGCTCCGGGGATGAGCCCGGGCACGTCCGCGATGGTGAACGTGTCGTCGCCCACCGAGACCACACCGAGGTTGGGCGCCAGGGTGGTGAACGGGTAGTCGGCGATCTTGGGTTTGGCCGCGGACAGCACCGACACGAGCGACGACTTGCCCGCCGAGGGGAACCCGACCAGCCCGACGTCCGCCATGGACTTGAGTTCGAGGGTCAGGTCGCGGACCTCGCCGGGTTCACCGAGCAGGGCGAACCCGGGGGCCTTGCGGGCCCTCGAGGCGAGCGCGGCGTTGCCGAGCCCGCCCTTGCCGCCCTCGGCCGCCACGAAGCGGGTCCCGGCGCCGACCAGATCGGCCAGCACCTGCCCGTCCTCGTCGAGGACGACGGTCCCGGGCGGTACCGCGAGGACGAGGTCCTCACCGCGGGCGCCGTTGCGGTTGGCCCCCATGCCGGGCTGCCCCTTGCCCGCCCGGGCGTGGGGACGGAAGTGGAAATCAAGCAGGGTGTGGACCTGCGGGTCCACCACCAGCACGACGTCGCCGCCGCTACCGCCGTTGCCCCCGTCAGGCCCACCGAGCGGTTTGAACTTCTCCCGGTGCACGGACGTGCAGCCGCGGCCGCCGTCCCCCGCCGCGAGGTGGAGCACTACACGGTCGACGAATCTCGACATGGGCGGACTCCTCCTGCTGCTGGTGGGTGATGGGTGGTGGTGGGACTCGACGACCGGGGTGGAAATGCCCTCGGGGGCCGGGCGTGGGGTCGTCTGACCCCGCCCGGCCCCCGAGGGCGACTTCTCGTCAGCGTTGCCGGGTCAGCCCTCGACGCCGACCGGGACGATGTTGACGGTCTTGCGACCACGCTTGGTCCCGAACTCCACCGCGCCGGCGGCCAGAGCGAACAGCGTGTCGTCGCCGCCACGGCCCACGCCCACGCCCGGGTGGAACTTGGTGCCACGCTGGCGGATCAGGATCTCGCCGGCGTTGACCTCCTGGCCACCGAAGCGCTTGACGCCGAGGCGCTGCGCGTTGGAGTCACGACCGTTACGGGTGCTGGATGCGCCCTTCTTACTTGCCATGTCCGAACCCTCCTTCAGGGAAGACGCCCGAGGGCGCTGAGCTGGTGGCCTTGGCGGCCGTGATGGATTACTTGATACCGGTGATCTTGAGCACCGTCAGCTTCTGACGGTGACCCTGACGCTTGTGGTATCCGGTCTTGTTCTTGAACTTGTGGATCCGGATCTTCGGACCCTTGGTCTGCTCCACGATCTCACCGGAGACGGAGACCTTGGCCAGGGCGTCGGCAGCGGAGGTGACGGTCGAGCCGTCGACCACGAGGATCGGGGACAGGGACACGGAGGTGCCGGCCTCACCCTCGATCTTCTCGACCTTGACATGGTCCCCTTCGGCGACCTTGTACTGCTTGCCGCCGGTCTTGACGATCGCGTACATCGAGGGCTTCCCCTTGCTTCTCGGGTGTGTGACCGCCGCTGGGGACGACCACGACTACTGTGCGGTGTTCTCTCTGACCGACCGACTCTCGTCGGCCGGGATCGCCGGCCCCGGGGCCTCGGAAGGCCCGGCCCGCGACTTCTCGCGCGACGACATAGCGGCGCCACGAGCGACTTGTCAAGGTTACGGCCCGGCGGCGCAGCAGGTCAAACCGGCAGCGCCTCCGGGCCCGAGACCTCTATCGATCGCCCCCCTCGGGAGCGGTCGTGGTCCGCGTCGCGCGTCGACGTGTCGGACGCCGGCGCGGCTCGGCGA
>NZ_JAALDV010000367.1:0-3593 GCF_014145045.1 Dietzia sp. DQ12-76 | reverse complement strand
TCCTCCGCTCCCCGGACGACACGCGGGCGGGCGCGATCATGGACACCGCTCCCCCGGTGGTGGCCCCGACCGCCGTGCAGGAGCAGGCGGCGTGGCGCGCCGTCCAACACGGCGAACCGACCCTGGCGGTCGTCGACGACGGCCGGTTCGTCGGTCTCGTGCCCGCGACCGCGCTGCTCGGGGTCCTGCTCGCGGAACACGATGAGGACCTCGTCCGCCTGGGCGGATTCCTCAAGTCCGCCTCTCCCGCCCAGACCACCACGGTCGAGCCGGTGCTGCAGCGCCTGTGGCACCGGCTTCCGTGGCTGGTGGTGGGGTTGGTGGGGGCCCTGCTCGCCGCGGGAGTGGTGGGCGGCTTCGAGGCCGTGCTCGCCGAGCACGTCCTCATCGCGTTCTTCGTCCCCGGCGTGGTCTACCTCGCCGACGCGATCGGGACCCAGACCGAGGCGCTCGTCATCCGCGGACTCTCGCTGGGGGTCGGGATACGTCAGGTGGCAGGGCGCGAGATCCTCACCGGGATCCTCCTGGGGCTCGTCCTCGGCGTGGTGTCACTGGTCCTGGTGGGTGTGATCTGGCAGGACTGGTCGGTGGCGCTGGCGGTCGCCCTCGCGCTGCTCGCCGCCGCCTCACTGGCCACGGTCATCGCGCTGGTGCTGCCGTGGCTCATCGACAGGGTCGGCAAAGACCCCGCCTTCGGCTCGGGCCCCCTCGCCACGGTGCTGCAGGACATCATCACGGTCACGATCTACCTCGCGGTGGCGTCCGTCCTCGTGGTGTGACACGCCCCGTGGGTCACGGGCCGGGTGGGTGACGGGCCGGGTGGGTGACGGGCGGGTCACGCCACCGCCAGCGGCCGGACCTGCTCGAGCATCACGTCGACGAACACGTCGGTGTTCTCCGCGCTGCCCAGACCGTGTCCGCCCTCGAGCCAGATCAGCTCCTTGGTCGGGGCGTCGAGTACGTCGTAGTACTCCTGCACCAGGCTCGGCATCGCGTTGACGTCGTGGCGTCCGACGAAGAAGAACACCGGCACCTCCAGCTCGGGGGCCTGCTCCACGAAATCCAGGTCCTCGAGCTGCGGATACACGGCGTTGAACGAGTCGATCAATCCGCGGGTGTGGTTGATCGTGTCGAGGTAGCCGTACTCGGGCACGAAGAACCCGAGGAGCGGCACCACCAGCGTGTAGCGGGGCGTGCCCATGATCTCGTTGAGCACGTCGAGGAAGTCCACGTAGGGCCGCACCACGTTCTCGCCGTGGTACGGCGGCGGCCCGTTCTCGCGGAGCCTGTCCGCACGCCGGGTCTCGCCCTGCTCCTCGAGGTGCGCCAGCGCCAGCTCGTAGCCCATCCGGTCGTTCTCACCTGTGTTGACCATCTGCCCGCTGCTGACGAAGGCGTGGAAGAGCTCGGGGTGCTCCTGCACCAGCCAGATGCCGAGGATGCTCGACCACGACACCCCGTAGACCACGATCCTCTCCTGCCCGAATCGCTCGATCAGGTACCGGGCGAGCGCGGCCGCGTCGTCGACGAACCGCTGCCGGTCGAGCTCGTCGAACGGCACGGCGCCGTACGACCTGCCCGTCCCCGGCTCGTCCCAGTTCACCACCGTGAAGTGCTCTTCCAGCGGCCGGAACTCGCGCGAGTTGAAGAACCCGCCGCCGCCCGGGCCGCCCATCCCGAGGTTGAGCAGGACCGGGTTTGACGTGTCGTGGCCGCGCAGGGTGATCCACTGCTCGCTGCCGTTCAGCTCCACCGCCTCCATCGACGCAATGCTGCCGGGCACCGGCTCGCCGTCCGGTCCGGTGATCGGCGGCGTCACGGCGAGGGTCTGCGAGGCGAGCACCGACCCGATCGCCGCGATCGCCACCACGCCCACCGCGGCCGGCCGCACCCACCGCCGGCGACGCGCGGCGACGAGCCAGACCAGACCGCCCAGGCCCAGCACGAGAAGGGGTAGCCACGCCCATAGTGGGACCGACGTGGTGAGGGGCAACAGGAGCACAGGAAGGAGCAGGAGGACGACCGCGACAACGGCCGCCGCGGTAACCCACCCGTGCGCCCGACCAGGCGACTTACGGCGCGCTGCCACCGGACCCGATCTGGATCTTCGTCGGCGCGGAGATCTCCGCCAGGGGGACGGTGACCTTGAGGACACCGTCGTCGTAGTCGGCCGTGATCTTCTGGACATCGGCGTGATCGGGCAACGCGATGCTGCGGAAGAAGCTGCTGCTGCTCTCGCGGACGACGTACTTGCGCGACTTGTCCTCGTCGCGCTCGTGCCGCTCGGCCTGGATGGACAGCGTCCCCTTGTCGACGGCGACGGAGATGTCCTTCTCCTCGAAGTTCGGGAGATGGACCTCCACCACCAACCCCGTGTCCCCCTCGGTGTACACGTCGGTGGTCGGGGCCCTGCCGCGGAGGGTGCCCAACAGACCGCTGTCCAGGAACTCCCTCCGCAGGGCGTCGAGCCCCGCGAACGGATCGAAACGTGCCAGGTTGTCCGCCATGATCGTGCTCCTTCTGCTCGGACGACATCACGCAACATCGTGACGGGTGGTCACGACCCATCGTCGTCCCGCCGATCGGGGCGGAGTAGGGCCATTGGGCCCGACCTCGACGGTCCACTCGACCGGCATGCCCGACCACCGACGGGCACACGCACGGTCGGACGGGTCGATCGACCCGGGGACCTCTCACCGCGGGACTTTCGGCCCTATCGGCGGTTCCGGTACCGGTACGACGATGACGGCATGACCAAAGCACTGAGCCCGGACCGCATCGTCGTCGGAGTCGACGGGTCCCGTCCGTCACTCTCCGCACTACGACGAGGCGCGCAGATCGCCGCCGCCCTGGACCTGACGGTGGAGGCGATCACCACCTGGGACTACCCGCCGATGATCGACGCCTACTACTCGGCGGACTGGACACTCGACGAGGATGCCGCAAAGCTGCTCGCCACCGCGGTCGACGACGCGTTCGACGGATCACCCCCCGAAGGGCTCCGCCAGACGGTCCTGCAGGGGCCCGCGGCGCGCCTGCTGATCGAGCACAGCAGGGGCGCGTACATGCTCGTGCTCGGCAGCCGCGGGCACGGCGGTTTCGTCGGGCTTCTTGTGGGATCGGTGAGTTCCGCCTGTGCCACCCACGCGCACTGCCCCGTCCTCATCATGCACGAGGACTGACCGGGATCCGGGGCTGAATCAGGCCGTGGCCCTGGCTGCCGCCGCCACCCCGGAGGACATCGTCGTCAGGATGTCCGCCACCGGCCGTCGCGGCGTCAGCGGTAGGGCCTTCGCGCCCGGCCGCGCCCACCCCATCCGGATGATGAGCTGGGGGAAGCATCCGCTCGACATGGCGGACTGCTGCAACACCCGCCGGGTCGCCGGCACCTCCAGCGCCTCGCTGATCGGGCAGGTCGACAAGCCGAAGGACGTGGCCTCCAGGAGCACCGCGCTGCTCGCCTCACCAGCACGGAGATGGCTGAAGTGGTCGTCACCGGGCGTCGCCATGACGAGGAACGCGCCCGCGTCCTCGGCGTCGCCGGCACGGCTTCCGGGGTCGCCGGCGTGGCGCCCGGGGTCGCCATCGTGGCC
>NZ_JAALDV010000366.1:10480-12214 GCF_014145045.1 Dietzia sp. DQ12-76 | reverse complement strand
ACCGCCACCTGGCCGCGGTCCGCGACAGCCGGATCGGGCCCACCCGCAAACTTGCCGAGCTCGTCGCCGCGCGGGACGGTGCCACGGCGATGGTGTGCTCCTCCGCCATCGGCTACTACGGCGCCGACTGCGGTGATCGGACCCTCACCGAGGAGACCGGCCCGGGTTCCGGGCCCCTGGCCGAGATCGTGGCCGAATGGGAGGCGGCCTGCGAGCCCGCCCGCCGATCCCGCGCCCGCGTGGTGACCATGCGCACCGGCCTCGTCCTGTCCGGAGCGGGTGGTCTGTTGCCTCCCCTGGCCGCCATCACCCGGACGGGCCTCGGTGGCCGATTAGGTTCTGGGCGGCAGTGGATGTCCTGGATCGCGCTCGACGACCTCACCGACATCTACCTCCGTGCCGTCGTCGACCCCACACTGGTCGGGACCCTCAACGCAGTGGCGCCGCAGCCGGTCACCAATTCGCAGTTCACCCGTGTCCTGGGGTCGGTGCTCCGCCGTCCCACCGTGGTCCCGGTCCCCGGGTTCGCGCCCGGTCTGCTGCTGGGCAGTCGTGGCTCGGACGAGCTCGCGCTGGCGGACCAGAAGGTCGACCCGGTGGTCCTGCGCGATCTCGCACATCCGTTCCGCTATCCCGCCCTCGGGGCCGCGCTGGCCCATGAACTGGGCGGGGAGAAGGTGCCCACCTCACTCTGAGGCGGACCGACCCTCCGAGGCGACCCGGCGTTCCGAGACCGCTCAGCGCTGCAGGATCATCGGGACCAGGGCCCGCCGCGCCAGCTCCCGGATCTCCTCCTCGGTCTCGAGGACCGGCGGCCCGTCCGGCATCACGGCGATGGAGTGGAGGAAGCGACCCACGACGCTCCCGACCTCGCGGGACAGGGTGTCGAACTCGTCCGCGTCCATCGGGCGGGTGTGCACATCGGCGTTCCAGGTGCTCCGGATGAAATCGGCGACGATCTCGGTGATGGCACCGAGGACCGAGTCGGACTGTCCGGCGAGCATCGCCATGGCCTCGAGCTTGTCCACCTCGACGATGCGCTGCAGGATCTCGCTTCTCCGGATGTCGAAGACGGTGCCGACGAGAAGGTCCTCGACGTGTCTGACGGGGTCCCACTCGAGGGACTCGAACGGGGTGAACCGCGCGATGACCGACATCATCAGGCGCTGTGCCTCGTGGGCGTACAGGGCACGGAGGATCTGTTCGCGGGGACCGAGCCGGCGATACAGGGTCACCCTCGTCACCCCGGCCGCTCGGGCGATGTCGTCGGTGCTCGCGCCCTTGATGCCGCGCTCGGCGATGACCGAGGCCGCCGCCTCGATCAGACGGATGTCCTCCTCATCGGGTGGCTGGGCGCCACCGCGTCCACTGTTACGTGCCACACAGGCATGTTACTTCCAGTGGTCGTGGCGGCGCCCGGAACCCGGCCGGATCCGTTCAGGGACGGTCTCGGCCGCTCTCGTCGAGCGGGTATCCGCCTTGGTGCAGGTCGGTGTCGAGCCCCGCGGCGGGGTCGATACCGGTGGGTTGACCCGGCTGCGCCCCCTGCGGCCCGGAGAGGGCGGGCGTGTCGTCGGGGGCGGCCCCGCCCTCGGACTCCGGCACCATGTCGAACACGCCCGGCTTGGGCTTGGCCTTGCGCGGCTCCTCGTCCATGACCGAGGTCGTCCCCTTGGCGGCGGCCTCCGCGGCGGCCACGGAGCGGGCGATCTCCGGGTCGGTGGACGTGTCGAA
>NZ_JAALDV010000366.1:0-10374 GCF_014145045.1 Dietzia sp. DQ12-76 | reverse complement strand
TCCCCGTCGTCGTCCTTCTTGGCCACGGCCTTGGCGAAGTTCTCGAGCGAATCGCCGAACTGCGACGGGATCATCCACATCGTCGCGGCATCGCCCTTGGCCATCTCCGGCAGATTCTGCACGTACTGGTAGGCGAGCATCTCCGGGGTGGGCTTCGAGGCCTTGACCGCCGCGTTGACGCGGGCGATGGCCGCGGCCTGACCCTCGGCCACGAGGTACCGGGCGGCCCGCTCACCCTGGGCCCGCAGCATGCGCGACTGGCGGTCGGCCTCGGCGGACAGGATCGCGGCCTGCTTGTTGCCCTCGGCGTCGAGGATGGCGGCCTGCTTGGCGCCCTGCGCGGTGGTGATTGCGGCTTCGCGCTGACCTTCGGCGGTGAGGATGGTCGCGCGCTTCTCGCGGTCCGCACGCATCTGCTTCTCCATCGAGTCCTGGATGGAGGGCGGCGGATCGATCGACCGCAGCTCGACCCGGGCCACCCGCAGGCCCCATCGTCCGGTCTCCGAGTCCAGCACCCCGCGCAGCTGCTTGTTGATCATGTCGCGGCTGGTCAGGGTCTGCTCGAGGGTGAGGCCACCCACGACGTTGCGCAGGGTGGTGGTGGCGAGCTGCTCCACGGCGATGATGTAGTTGTTGATCTCGTAGACCGCCGACTTCGGGTCGGTGACCTGGAAGTAGACGACCGTGTCGATGCTCAGCGTGAGGTTGTCCTCGGTGATCATCGACTGGGGCGGGAAGGTCACGACGCGCTCGCGGAGGTCCACCTTGGCGCGCACGCGGTCGATGAACGGGATGATCAGTGTCAGCTGGCCGCTCGCGGTCCGTTGATATCGCCCGAGCCGCTCGATGACCGCGGCCTCCGCCTGCGGTATGAGCTTCACGGAACTCACCACCACCGAGGCGATCAGGATGACGATGACGGCGAGGAAGATCAAGCCTTCCATGGTTTCCTCCAATTGTGTCGTGGTGTCGGCTGTGTGTCTGACCCGCGTGCTCTAGAGTCCACGCACGACGATCGCGGTGGCCCCGTCGATCTCATGTACGAGGACCTTGTCCCCGGCGTCGAACGTCTCGCCCTCGATGAGCGGGCGTGCCGTCCACGTGTCACCGGCGATCTCGACCAGACCGCCGGACGGCCCGATCGACTCGATCACGGTGCCGTCGCGTCCGGTCAGGGCAGCGGTGTTGGTGTCGTGCTCGGGGAGCGCGGCCAGCATGCGGCGGCGGACGAGGGGTCGCACACCCGCGACGAGGATGATCGAGACGAGGGCGAAGGCCAGGGCCTGTCCCCATATCGGGGCGCCGAGTGCGGCGGCCGCCGCCCCGCCGAGTGCGCCCCCGGCGAGCATGATGAGGAAGAGTTCGCCCCCCGCCGCCTCACCGGCGGCGAGCAACACCGCTACTGCGAGCCAGACAAGTCCTCCATGCATGCCTACGACCCTACCGACATCCGCCGGTCGGCAGGGGGGACGTCGTCTCGCGGTCGGACTACGCTGAGTCGACGTGTCGACTCTGCAGAAGTTCGCGTGGTTGTCGGTGGCCACGTCGATCGTCACCATCGCGCTGAAGATGGCGGCCTGGTGGGTGACCGGGTCGGTCGGCCTGCTCTCGGACGCGGCCGAGTCGGTGGTCAACCTGGTGGCCTCGGTGGTGGCGTTGATCGCCATCACGGTCGCGGAGCGCCCGGCCGACGACGACCATCAGTACGGCCACTCCAAGGCCGAGTACTTCTCCGCCGGGGTCGAGGGCGCGATGATCTTCGTCGCCTCGACGTTCATCCTCTACACGGGCGTCGAGCGCCTGATCAATCCGGTGCCGATCGAGTCACTCGGGTTGGGTCTCGCGATCTCGGTCGTGGCCGCGGTGGTCAACGGCGTCGTCGGCGCCCTGTTGATCCGGGCGGGGACACGGCATCGGTCACCCACCCTGAAGGCTGACGGAAAACACCTGATGACAGACGTCGTGACCTCGGTCGGTGTGGTGATCGGCGTGGCACTGGTGTGGATCACCGGGTGGGAGTTCCTCGATCCGATCGTCGCGCTCGCGGTGGGGCTCAACATCCTGTTCATCGGGTACAAGCTGGTCCACGAATCCGGCATGGGGCTGATGGACGCGACACTGCCCGACGAGGACAACCGGGCGATCCAGGAGGTGCTGGACAGGCATCGGCAGCCCGGCCGGGTCGACTTCCACGAGCTGCGGACACGCGAATCCGGCAGGTGGAGGTTCGTCGAGTTCCACGCGCTCGTCCCCGGTGACTGGAGTGTGGATCAGGGCCACGACCTCGTCGAGACGGTCGAGCAGGAGATCCACGCCGCGCTTCCGCATTCCCACATCACCACCCACCTCGAACCGATCGAGGACGAGCGGGCCTACAACGACGTGAGGTTGTAGCCGTGGGCCACCCCGTCATGTTCGACGACTCCGATCCACTGCTCGCCCGGGTTCGTCGCATCTGCCTGGCCCTTCCGGATGCTGCGGAGAAGATCTCGCACGGGCGACCGAACTGGTACACGACCAGGGTCTTCGCCACCTACGGCGGCGCCGTGAAGGGCGAGCATTCGGGGTCTCGACTCGATCGCGCCCTGCTGTTCCTCCCCGATCCCGAAGACCTGCCGGCCCTCGACCTGGACGAGCGCTTCGTGGTGCCCGCCTACGTGGGGGTCCGGGGATGGCGGGCGTTGCCACTGGACCGGCCCGGGGCGGGGGCGGGGCATCCCGGCACTGTGGACTGGGACGAGGTCGCCGAGTTGGTCGAATCCTCGTATCGGCAACTCGCCGGCGCCAGGAGGGTCGCCAGACTGGATGATCTGCGGCGCCAGGCCGACCGGGACGATCACTAGGCGGGTTACCGCACGGTCCGCTCCGAGGCGACGTCGTCGATGAGCAGCGCGATGTGGAGCATGCTGGTGAGCAGCGAACCGTAGACCGGCCAGGAGTCCCGGGGCAGTCGGCCGTCCTCCGCCATGGAGTGCGTCAACCCGATCAGCCTGTCGTGGATGGAGTCCATCTCGGCGTCGGGATCGGCGATCGCCCGGCCGGCGTCCCGCGCGATCGAGGCCCACTCGCTGCGGAAACGCTCGTCCCATGGCCCCTCGGTGTAGGTGGCCTCGTGGAGGGTCCGGATCAGGTGCCTCATGTGCGAGACGGCCTCGTCGACGCGGCTCAGCACCTCCGCGTAGTCGACGCTCTCGCCGACCTGCCGTGCGCCACCGAGGCGTCGCCGGATCAGACGGGGGTTCGAGCGTCGGCTCTCCCGGGCGAAGTTCACCGTCCCCCACGCCGTCTCGACCTCCTCGGACACCGACTCGATCTCGCGACGCCACGCGTCGGCGTTGTCGGTCTCCCATGAGGTGGAGAACTCATCGGCCATGTCGATGAGGATGTCGCCGAGCCGGCGGTCGATGCTGTCCACGTGGCTGGACGCCTGCTGGTCGCGCACCGGGGGGATGATCAGCAGATTGACCAGTACCCCGATCCCCACCCCGACGGCGACCTCGAGGATGCGGTCGAGCAGGAGGGGCTGCTGATCGGAGAATCCGCTGGAGAGCACGAACACCGCCGTGGTGGCGATCGCCACCCCCTCGTCCCTGATCCAGGTGATCCGGGCTCCGGCCAGCCCCACGAACATCGCCAGCGCGAAGGTCCACACACTGACGCCCAGGTAATAGCCGATGAGGAAGGACATCCCGACACCGATCGCGGACGCCACAGTCGTCTGTACTCCGCGGGACAATGACCGGTGGACCGTGGCGTGCACGGTGAGCAGCGCGGTCCAGGGCGCCAGGAACGGCAGGGGTGAGTTGAGCACGTGCGCCGACAGCCACCACGCGGCGGTGGCGGCGATCACACTCTTGACGATCTGCAGGAGATCGGTCGTGACGTCGGGCCGGCCCGCGAGTTCTCGGAGTCGTCGCATACCGAGCATTCTCGTGGCTCTCCGGGAGGGACGACACCGCACCCCCGGAGGTCACCGCGCGGCAGCGCGCTCTGCCCTAGGGTCGGAGCTGTCACGAAGGACGGCGGTGCCGTCCGGCGCCCTCGGAAGGACCCATGGACCCCCTCGATTCCCACCTCCTGTCGGCGGCGACGGTCGAACTCGGCCCGGACACGCGGCTCACGCTGCTCGCCGCCGGGCTGATCTTCCTGCTGGCCCTGGGGCTGGGGGTGTGGAAATACCGGCAGATGGCGACGAGCGCCGACCACCTCGCGCACCCGTACGTCGACATCGCGCACCGGGCGGCCCTGCTGTACTCCTTCGCGACGCTGCTCATCGCCGTGTTCGTGGAGCTGAGTAGTTGGCCGACCTGGGTCAACCTCGCCGCGGCCGGGGTCCTGGTGTTCTTCTTCGTCGTGGCGATCGCCAGCTACATCGTGCACGGAGCCCTGAAGGACACGACCAACCAGTTCGACGGTGCCTCGGCTGCGACGCACGTCGGCATGGTGGCACTCATCGTGGGTGAGATGGGCGGGTTCGCGGTACTGCTGGCCGGCTTCGTCGACGGCCAGTTCCTGAGCTGAGACGGGGGTGCGGACGCGCGCGGTTAGACTCGTCCCATGCCGACGCGCCCCCGTTCCGAGCCCGGCCGGCAGAGGAAGGACTCGACGAGGATGCCGAGGAGGAGACCGTCCGGGAGCATGGACCTGGGCACCCGGGCACTGGTGCTGGGGGCGGGTTCCCTCGCGCTGTCCTGGGTTCCCCTGCTCAACATCATCGCGTTCCTCGCCGCGTTGATGGCGGTGGCGTTCGGGCTGCTCGCGCGATGGCCCACGGGGTGGCTCACCAACGAGGAACCCGACCCTCGGCGGGGGTTGGCCGGCGTCGTCCTCGGCGGGATCGCGATCGTGGTCTTCGTCATCACGGTGGTGCGGTACTCGGCGCTCTAGTCCCGCCGACCGGACAGGCGCCCGGACCGTGGCGTCGGCGCCGCTCCCGGACCGCACTCAGTGCCTGTTGGACACCACCCAGCCGAGCGCCGTGCGCATCCGACGCGCGAACCTCCCGGGGTGCGTCGCGCAGGCCGCGTGACCGGCGCTGATCGGGAACACCGCGCTGTGCGGCAGGAGATCGGCCATCTCGTCCTGGATCCACCGGGGGAAGGCGATGTCGCGCATGGTCTTGATGATCGCGACCGGGAGGTCAAGTTCGTGGAGCCACGACGTGGAGTTGAACCGGGCCACTTCCGCGATCACGGTCCGGTGGGTGGCGAGGGGCACGGAGGCCAGTTCGCGTATCGCCCAGGTGTAGGCGCCGGGCACCTCGTCGTCGATCTGTCTGGCCACCTCGACGGGTACGGCGTTGAGGGCGGGCGCCCCGCGCGTCAACGAGCCGAGCGTGATCCTCTCCAGGGCGTTGCGCTGGGCGCCCGTCCCGGTCGCGGCCAGCACCAGACCCCCGAGCCGGGACGGGTCCCGCCGGGCCGTGAGTTGGGCGACGATCCCGCCCATCGAGTACCCGCCGATGACCGGCCGGTCCAGCTCCAGGTGGTCGGCCACCCGGAGTACGTCCTCGCTCAGGGAGTCGAAGTCGAACCGGCCACCGTCGCCCATGCCGTGGCGCCGCTGATCGTAGGTGATGAGCCGGTACTCCCCCTGCAGGCGTTGAAAGGTCTGGTACCAGTTGAGCATTCCGGTGGCCGCCATCCCGTGCAGCAGTACCACCGGGGTCAGGTGATCCTCACCCGTGTCGTAGAGCCTGGTGGTGACGTCGTCGGTGAGGGTGACGATCCTCCCGGCCGGGAGCCGGCCCACGTCCGGCGCCATCCGCGGAAGCCGCGCCGCCGACCTGGGGAGCGACGACAGCAGATTCCTGGTCATGGGTCTCCTCCTCGGGTGCCTCCCCCGATTGTTCGCCACCTCGCCGCCGGATGCACGGACCGGCGACGGTCACTCCACGGAGACGAGTCCCTGTTCCACCAGGAAATCCCTCGCGACCAGTGCCGGATCGTCGCCGTCGACGTCGACCCGCATGTTGAGGTCGACCATCACGTCGTTGTCGAGGACCTCGATGAGCGGCGCGAGAACCTGCTCGATCTCCGGGTGCGCGTCCAGGAACTCGCCCCGGACCACCGTCGCGAGGTTGTAGACGGGGAAGAAGCGACGGTCGTCCTCCAGGACCACCAGGTCGAGTCCCTTGATCCGGCCGTCGGTGGTGTAGACCTCCCCGAACCGGCATTCCCGGCCGGTGGCGGTGGCCTGGTAGATGATCCCGGGCTGCATGATCGGCACGGGGACCGTGGCGGCGTCGAAGCCGTAGGCCTCGGCCAGGCCCGGCCAGCCGTCGCGTCTCACGGAGAATTCGGTCTCCATGCAGGTCACGGCCGACTCCGGATCGGTCTGGACGAGCCGGGCGTAGTCGGAGAACGTGCGGACGCCCGTCTCCTGCGCGGTGTCCCGGTTCAGGGCGAACGAATAGGTGTTGTCGACGGTGGTCGGGGGTAGCCACCGGATGTCGTGGGCCTCGAGGTCGGCGTCCCGGACCGCGACCCACTGCGCTTCGGGGTCGCGGACCGGTTCGGAGTTGCCGAGGTAGCTCATCCACGCGGTGCCCGTGTACTCCATCCCGATGTCGACCTGGCCGGTGACCAGGGCCTGCCGGAAACTGTTGGACCCGGCCAGCGAGGACATGTCGGAGACCTCCATCCCGGCGGCCGCCAGGAGGAACTCCACCAGATAGCTGCTGATCACGCCCTCGGTGAAGTCCTTGCCGCCGACCGTCACGCGAACCCCTTCGAGCGCGGGGACGGTCCCGTCCGGCCCGGGGCCCACGGGCAGCGGTACGGACCCGCCGTCGCTCAGCCCACACCCGGTCGCCACGAGCACGGTGGCCAGGCACGAGGCGAGGAGTCGCTTCACGGTGGTCATCGCAGCCCCCTCGGGTTGAACAGGACCTCGCCCACCCCGCCGAGCCAGTCGACCAGCAGGGCCAGGCACACCGCCAGGACGGAACCCACCACGAGGGTGGTGGTGTCCTGGAGGCGGTAACCGGTGTCGATGAAGATCCCCAGTCCGCCCGCGTCCACCAGGAAGCTCAGCGTGGCGGTGCCGACCGCCAGTACCAGCGTGGTCCGGAGCCCGGCCAGGATGAACGGCACCGCCAGCGGCAGCTCGACGGTGCGCAGGACCCGTCGTGAGGTCATGCCCTGCCCGCGCGCCGCGTCGATCAGCGCCGGATCCACGTTCCGGATGCCCACGATCGTGTTGCGCAGCACCGGGAGCAGTGAGTAGACGGCCACGGGAAGGACACCGATCCAGAAGCCGGTGCGGTTGGTGGCGAGGAAGAGCAGCACGATCAGGCCGATCGCCGGCGCCGCCTGGCCGATGTTGGCGATCCCGATGGCGACGGGCGCGAGGAAACCCATCCGGCGGCGGGTGAGCAGGATCCCCAACGGCACCCCCACCGCGACGACGATCGCGGCCACGGTGAAGGTGATCTGGACGTGCTCCAGGGTGCGTTGGGTGATGGACGAGGCGTTCAGCGAGGCCCGCTGGGTCTCGTCGAGCTCGGTCCCGAAGGCCCACCACAGCACGCCCACCGCGGCCAGGGTGATGACGATCGGCTGCACCACCAACCGTGCCGAATCTGCGCGGGACCCCGCCCGGGACCCCGCGCGGGAGGCGGAGTCGGTCGTCGCGGCGCTCACGAGCGCTCCACGGTGTCCGTGGGGCCTGTGGGCTCCGGGGAGCCAGGGTCGTTGTGGTGGTGGTGGATGCGCCGGAGCTCCGCCACCAGGTCGTCGATCCCGATCGTCCCCCGGTACGCGCCTGACCGGTCCACCACCACGGTGGTCGCGTTGGCGGTCGAGAGCAGTCCGTCGAGCGCTTCCTGGAGCGTCGAGTCGACCGTGACGGTTCCCGTCACCGGCTGACCACCCGAACGCAGGTCCGGCATCCCGGCCACCAGGTCACCCCGGACCCAGCGCAGGGGGCGCCCGTCGTCGGCGAGCACCACCGCCCACTCGTCGTCGGTCCCGCGGACGCGGGCGGCGAAGTCCGAGGGAGCCTCCGACTCCCTCGCCGTCGTCGCCCCCGCCAGGTCCACGTCCCCCACCCGCCGGAGGGTGAGGGTCTTGAGCGCGGCGTCGTCGCCGATGAACCCGGCGACGGTCTCGTCCGCCGGATTGGCGAGGATCGCCTCGGGGGAGTCGAACTGGAGGACCGAGGAACCGGGACCGAGCACGGCGATCCGATCGCCCAGCCGGACGGCCTCGTTGAAGTCGTGGGTGACAAAGACGATGGTCTTGTGCAGATCCTCCTGCAGGCGGATGAGTTCGTCCTGGAGCGAGGCGCGGGTGATGGGGTCCACGGCGCCGAACGGTTCGTCCATGAGCAGCACCGGGGGGTCGGCGGCCAGCGCGCGTGCCACCCCGACGCGCTGTTGCTGGCCGCCGGAGAGCTGTGCGGGATAGCGGTCGCGGTAATCGGCGGGGTCCAGGCCCACCAGTTCCAGCATCTGGTCCACGCGGTCGGAGATGCGCGATCTCCTCCACCTGAGCAACCGGGGCACGGTCCCCACGTTCTGGGCGACCGTCATGTGCGGGAACAGGCCGGACGCCTGGATCGCGTAGCCGATGTGGCGTCGGAGGGTGTCGGCGTCGAGGGTCCGGTTGTCCCGGCCGTCGATCGTGATGGTGCCCGAGGACGGCTCGATGAGGCGGTTGATCATCCGCATCGTGGTGGTCTTGCCGCAGCCGGACGGCCCCACGAACACGGTGGTGCGCCCGGCGGGGAGCTCGAGCGAGACGTGGTCGACGGCGGGCCGTTCCTGGCCGGGGTAGATCTTGGTGACGTCGTCCAGGGCGATGGGCACGCCGGACACTGCGCCGGACTCGTGTGCGGCGGGTGTGGTCACTGGTTCCCCCTGATGGTCAGGCGCCCGAGTAGGACGAGGAGCGCGTCGAGGACGAGCGCGAGGACGACGATGAGGACGGTCGCGGTGAGCGCCATCGGCAGGGCGGTGGGCGTCCCCACCCGGGAGAGCCCGGCGAAGATCAGGTTGCCCAACCCGGGTCCCTTGGCATACGCGGCGATGGCGAGGATGCCCATGGACATCTGGGTGGACACACGGATCCCGGCGAGGATCGACGGCCACGCCAGCGGGATCTCCACCCGGCCCAGGACTCCCATCCGGCTCATCCCCACCCCGCGCGCCGCATCGACCGTCGCGGCGGGGACGGCGTCGAGCCCGACGATGGTGTTGCGCAGGATCGGCAGCACCGCGTAGATGACCAGCGCCGTCATGGTGGGCAGGACACCCAGGCCCAGGATGGGGATGAGCAGTCCCAGCAGGGCGAACGAGGGCACGGTCAGGGCGGTGGCGGCCAGGCCGGTGGCCACCGCGGACCCGGCCCTGCTGCGGTACACCGCCACACCGACCGCGACCGACAGCAGTGTGGCGAGCAGGACCGCCTGCACGGTCGCGCTGACGTGCTGCCACGAATCCGTGGCGAGTTGGAGCCGGCGGGTGGAGATGAAGTCCACGAGGTCGTTCAACGTCTCTCGGCTCCGTCCGTGCGGTTCGGTCTGCTCACGTTATCCGGACGGGTGGCGGTGGAGGGGTGGGAACGAGGATCTCGCGTCGCGAACGGGTGTGCGACCGGTGGCCGTGATGCACCATGGGGCCATGACTGCCAGGCCCGACCGACCACTGGACCCCGACCTGATCGAGCATCTCGACGAGCTGCTCGCCGCCACCGGCAGGATCGCCCGCCGACACTTCCACGGTGAGCTCCAGGATCTGGTCGCCGAGGACAAGGGCGGCGACCGGGGGTACGACCCGGTGACCGAGGCCGACCGGGACATCGAGGCGTTGCTGCGTGCCGGGATCTCGTCGATGGCGCCGGGGGACCGGGTGGTGGGCGAGGAGAACGGCGAGTCCGGCCCCTCCGACGCCTCGCGCACCTGGTACCTCGACCCGATAGACGGCACCAAGGCCTTCATGACGGGCATGGCCGGGTGGGGCACGCTGGTCGGAGTGGTGGAGAACGGCCGCGCGGTGGCGGGGTGGATGGACCAGCCGGTGTTGGGGGAGACCTTCTCCGCGGTCCACGGCCGGGCGACCGTGCGTCGCCGGTCGGACGGTCCGGAGGCCTTCGACCTCCACGCCTCCGGGTGCGACGAGCTGTCCGAGGCGATCATGTACACCACGCACCCGTCGATGTTCGGAGACCAGGGCGGGTTGCGACGGCGCTACGACGACCTCGCCTCGCGGGTCCGCCTGCAACGCTTCGGCGGGGACTGCTACGCCTACTGCATGCTGGCCGCGGGCCGGGTGGACCTCGTGGTCGAGTCGGATCTGAATCCCTACGACATCGTGGCGCTCATCCCGATCGTCGAGGCGGCGGGCGGTGTGATCACCGGCCCGGACGGGCGGCA
>NZ_JAALDV010000365.1:0-2836 GCF_014145045.1 Dietzia sp. DQ12-76 | reverse complement strand
GTGGTGGTCCCGGGCCACGGCACCGTCGATCGCGTCCTGGAGCGACTGTCCGAGGCCGAGGTCCCGGCCACCGCCGCCCCGGCGGGATCCGAGCCCGCCCCCGGCGTGGTGTCGGTGTACGAGGCGATCCTGCACGGAGGGTTCGCGCTGGCGACCGACTCCGGGGAGCAGGGGGACCAGCTCGTCGTCGTCTCCGAGACGGATCTCACCGGCAACCGACTCGGCGCCACCGCGCGCCCCAAGACGCGCCACGCCAAGCGCCGCAACCAGGTGGACCCCCTGGCCCTCAAGGCCGGCGACTGGGTGGTGCACGACCAGCACGGCATCGGCCGGTTCGTGGAGATGGTCGAGCGGCAGGTGCGCGGCGGGGACGGCTCGAGCCGGCGCGAATACGTGGTGATCGAGTACGCGCCCGGCAAGCGCGGCGGCGCCGGAGACCGCCTGTTCGTGCCCATGGAATCCCTCGGCCAGCTGAGCCGCTACGTGGGCGGGGAGGCGCCGACGCTGAGCAAGATGGGCGGCGCTGACTGGCAGAACACCAAGCGCAAGGCCCGCAAGGCCGTACGCGAGATCGCCACCGAGCTGGTGCAGCTCTACGCCAAGCGCCAGTCCGCACCCGGCCGCGCCTTCGGCCCCGACACCCCGTGGCAGCGGGAGATGGAGGACGCGTTCCCGTTCACCGAGACCGTCGACCAGCTCACGGCGATCGAGGAGGTCAAGGGGGACATGGAGAAGACCGCCCCCATGGACCGCGTGGTGGTGGGTGACGTGGGCTACGGCAAGACCGAGGTGGCGGTGCGGGCGGCGTTCAAGGCCGTGCAGGACGGCACCCAGGTGGCCGTGCTCGTGCCCACCACGCTGCTGGCCCAGCAGCACCAGGCGACCTTCGTCGAGCGCATGACCGGGTTCCCCGTGACCGTCAAGGGCCTGAGCCGGTTCACCTCCGACGCGGAGGCCAAGGAGATCCTCGCGGGCCTGGCCGACGGCACGGTGGACGTGGTGATCGGCACCCATCGCCTGCTCGCGACGGGTGTCCGGTGGAAGAACCTCGGCCTGGTGGTGGTGGACGAGGAGCAGCGCTTCGGCGTGGAGCACAAGGAACACATCACCTCGCTGCGCACCCACGTGGACGTGCTGACCATGTCCGCCACGCCCATCCCGCGGACGCTGGAGATGTCGCTGGCCGGGATCCGGGAGATGAGCCAGATCCTCACCCCGCCCGAGGAGCGCCTGCCCGTGCTCACGTACGTGGGGGCGCACTCGGACAAGCACGTCGCCGCCGCGATCCGCCGCGAACTGCTGCGTGAGGGGCAGGTGTTCTACGTGCACAACCGGGTGCGGACCATCGACGCCACCGCGGCCAAGATCCGCGACCTGGTGCCCGAGGCGCGGGTGGTGGTGGCCCACGGGCAGATGGGGGAGGAGCAGCTCGAGCAGACCGTCGGCGGGTTCTGGAACCGCGAATACGACGTGCTGGTGTGCACGACCATCGTCGAGACCGGCCTGGACATCTCCAACGCCAACACCCTGATCGTCGACCGCTCCGACCAGCTGGGCCTGTCGCAGATGCACCAGCTGCGCGGGCGCGTGGGACGGTCGCGTGAGCGTGGGTACGCCTACTTCCTCTACGACCCCGAGAAGCCGCTCACCGAGACCGCCTACGACCGGTTGGCGACCATCGCGCAGAACAACGACCTGGGTGCCGGCATGGCCGTGGCGATGAAGGACCTCGAGCTGCGCGGGGCCGGCAACGTGCTGGGCGCCGAACAATCCGGGCACATCGCCGGCGTCGGCTTTGACCTCTACATCCGTCTGGTCGGCGAGGCGGTGGAGGCGTACCGCGCCATCGCCGACGGCGAGTCCGTGGAGGTCGAGGAGGAGGTGGGCGAGATCCGCATCGAGCTCCCCGTCGACGCCTACATCCCGGTCGAATACGTCGACGGCGACCGGCTGCGACTCGAGGCGTACCGCAAGCTGTCCCAGGCACGGGCTCCCGAGGACATCGACGCGGTGGTCGAGGAACTGGTGGACCGCTACGGTCCCATGCCCGCCGAGGCCCGGCGCGTGGTGTCGGTGTCGCGGCTGCGGCTCGTGTGCCAGAAGTACAAGGTGCGGGAGATCGTGCTGGCCGGCTCCCGCCTGCGCGTGGGCCCGCTCGACCTGCTCGACTCGCAGCAGATCCGCCTCAAGCGCATGTACCCGGCCGCCCAGTACCGGGCCACGCAGAAGACCGTGCTGCTCCCGCTGCCCAAGGCCGCCGGAGCGCGTGCCGGCGCGGGCGCGGAGAAGGCGCGCGACGACGAGATGCTGCAGTACGCCGCCGACTTCCTCACCGCCATGGCAGGGGATCCGGAGGGCTCGAATCCGGTGATCCAGGCGGAGCCGGTGTCGGTGTGAGTCCCGAGCCCGGTCGCGAGCCCGACCCCGGCGATGGGCCGGGCGCTGGATCGGGTGCGGGGGATCGGCTCGCCGAGGCGATCGAGGTGATGGGCCGGATCCGCCGCGACGGCGAGTGGGAGGCCGCCCAGACCCATGCCTCGCTGCTGCCGTACCTGCTAGAGGAGTCCTGGGAGCTGGTCGACGCCGTGGCCGACGGCGACCGCGACGAACTGGTCTCCGAGTTGGGCGACCTGCTCCTGCAGGTGCTGTTCCACGCCGCGATCGGTGAGGGGCGGGCCGAGGGGTCGTTCGACATCGACGACGTCGCCGGCGCCCTGCTGGACAAGCTGCGCCGGCGCGCGCCCTACTGGTTCACCGCTGAGGGCGCGGCCGGCCTCGACGCCACCGAACAGGACCGCCTGTGGCAGGAGGCCAAGGCCGCCGAACGCGCCGACCG
>NZ_JAALDV010000364.1:0-5862 GCF_014145045.1 Dietzia sp. DQ12-76 | reverse complement strand
CGGTGTGCACCCGGGGCTGGTGACCACGCGGGTCTCGGCGCGGCGGAGGTCGGCCCGGGGGGCGGTCGAGATCCGCACCGTGTACTCGCGGGTCCCCCACAGCCGGACGGTGACCGAGCTGCCACTACCCGAGGCGTCGATCACCAGACCCGTGCCCTGCCCGTTGCGGAAGCCCACGTCCTCGGACGCGGTGGCGTCGCGCCCGGCGGGGAACTGCGCCCCGTCGACACCTCGGCCCGTCCTGACCAGCCCCTGCGCCCCGGACTCGAACGCGGCGTTGAAGAGCGCCGTGGCCACGGCGTCGGCGGACACGTCCCCCGAGACGACACCGGTGACATCGGACATGGAGAAGGTCTCGCCGGAAGGGATGAACTGCCCCGCGAGCGAGGCGATCATCGACTGCGCCCGTCCGCTGGCGCCCACCGCCACGGTGAATTCACCGACGGGCTCGCGGATCCCGGCCCTCTCGGCCTCCTCGGTGGTGACCTCCGGGTCCCGACCCACATAGGCGACGGGCAGCACGCGCGGCCCCTGCATGTCGGTGAGCTGTCCCGGGAGCGCACCGAGGAGCGGACCCCACGAGACGGTGCGCCCCTGGACGGCGGGGACGACGGAGGCGGTCGATCCGCTGAAGGAGAACGTGGCGTCCCGCCCCTCCTGCTCGGTCTCCTCCATCAGCGGCTCCAGGATCCCCTTCGCAGCATCCGCGTCGAACCGGGGCTCCAGCACGGCCCCGTCGCGCACGAAGGTCAGGTACTCGCCGATCCGGTCACGCGGGAAGAGGACGGGAACGGCGTGCGGGTCGTCGGGGTCGACCATTGTCAGCTCCCGCTCGGCGGGAACCGCCCGGTCCCTTCCCGGGGGCGGCGGCGGGGCCGGCAACCGCGTCGTGACGGTGGTGACGGGCGGCTCCGTCCCGTCCTCACGCATCCGCGAGGCCAGCAACGTCAGGTCACGCCCGGCGGCGGGCTCGGCGACATCGCGGATGAGCGCACGCACCTGGTCCGCCTGCGTCTCGGTGGGGGTGTAGTCGACGACGAGGTCGACCCCGTCGTCGTCGAGCCAGTGGGCGAGCACGGCATCGCGCGAGCTCTCGATCCGCAGGCGCTGGCCGTCCAACGGGATGGCGGAGCGGACCTCGTCCCGGTCGAACCAGATGGCGCCCTCCCGCGGTTCGAAGTCCGCCTGCAGGGCGAGCCTCTCCAGGAAGTCGGTGAGCCGCGCGTCGGGGATCACGCTCGCGATGCCCACCTCGGTGGACCACACCAGGCTGATCAGTCGCGTGACGGGGTTGAGGGGTTGCTCTCCCGCGCGGTCCAGGGTGCCCTGCCAGTCCACGGACAACCCGACCGACTGAGGATCGAGGGTGGTCGACACGACGCCGGCCCGGAGGTCGACCTCCTCGTCGACCCGTGGGCCCAGCTCACGGATGAGGAGCTGCTCGGCGTCGGCCGTGCGCATGCCGCCGACCTGGATCCCGGCCACCTCCGCACCGCGCGGCACCCGGCCGATGCTGTGGACGAGGTCGAAACCGTAGAGCACCGCCAGCCCCATGAACACACCGACTCCGGCGTGGATCCACCTCGACCGCACGCGGTAACGTCGCCGGTCGGCGGCCGCGGGATGCGGGCCGTCTCCCTCGAGCACGACAGGCCGGGCGGGGCCGGCGTCACCGGTGGTGGTGGATTCGTCCACTGGTTCTCACGCCTCCTCACGAGCGGGGACTCTCGACCCGGCGGGGCGCCGACCGGGGATGTCCCACCCGAACCACTGTGGCGTCCACTATGACGGACCGGTACCGATGAGTGCAGCCCCCGCGCCGTACGCGGGGGCTGCACTCAGGAAAACCAGCCGGGTGCCGACCCGGTCGGCGCCGGGGTCAGCGTTCGACGATCGCCGTGACGCCCTGACCGCCGGCGGCGCAGATCGAGATGAGTGCGCGGCCCGAGCCCTTCTCCTCCAGCAGCTTGGCGGTGGCGGCCAGGATGCGGGCTCCGGTGGCGGCGAACGGGTGCCCGGCCGCCAGCGACGAGCCGTTGACGTTGAGCCTGCTGCGATCGATCGACCCGAGCGCCGAATCCAGGCCCAGGCGCTCGGTGCAGTACTCCTCGGACTCCCAGGCCGCGAGCGTGGCCAGGACCTGCGAGGCGAAGGCCTCGTGGATCTCGTAGTAGTCGAAGTCCTGCAGGGTCAGGCCGTTGCGCTCGAGCAGACGCGGCACGGCGTAGGTGGGGGCCATGAGCAGCCCGTCCGGGGTGCGGCCGTCGTGACCGTGGATGAAGTCGACCGCCGCGGTCTCGGAGTCGACCAGGTAGGCACGGACCGGGAGCTTGTTCTCCTCCGCCCAGGCCTCGCTCGCCAGCAGGACCGCCGAGGCGCCGTCGGTGAGCGGCGTGGAGTTGCCGGCCGTCATGGTGGCCTCGGTGCCGTGGGCCTCGGCGTCACGCTTGCCGAACACCGGCTTGAGCTTCGCGAGCTTCTCCTCGGACGAGTCGGGACGCATGTTGTCGTCACGCGGCACGCCGAGGAACGGGGTGACCAGGTCGTCCTGGAAACCGGAGTCGTAGGAGGCGGCGAGGTTGCGGTGGCTCGCCGCGGCGAGTGCGTCCTGATCCTCGCGGGTCACGCCGAGCTCCCGCGCGGTGATGGCCGCGTGCTCGCCCATCGACAGGCCGGTGCGGGGCTCGGCGTTCTGCGGCTGCTCGGGGACCAGCGACTGCGGACGGATCTCGCCGAGCAGCTTGACCCGGTCCATCGCGCTCTTGGCCGACGCGACCTTGATGAGGATCTTGCGCAGGTCGTCGTTGACGGCCAGCGGGGCGTCGGAGGTGGTGTCGGTGCCGCCCGCGATACCGGCGTCGATGCGACCGACCGCGATCGCGTCAGCCACCTGGATGGCCGAGGCCAGGCCGGTGCCGCACGCCTGCTGTACGTCGTAGGCCGGGCTGGACGAGTCGAGCACCGAACCGATGACCGACTCGCGGGTGAGGTTGAAGTCACGGGCGTGCTTGAGAACGGCCCCCGCGGCGACCATCCCGACACGCTTACCCTGGAGGCTGTAACGGCTCGCGAGGCCGTCGATCGCCGCGGTGAGCATGTCCTGGTTCGAGGCGTCCGCGTACTTGCCGTTCGATCGGGCGAAGGGGATTCGGTTGCCGCCGACGATGGCGACCTTGCGGGGGCTGGTGGTCACGTGTGTCACTCCCGTTTTATCTCGGTATCCGGTGGCCCGTAGCGCGGCCCGACGAGTATTGTTACTCAGCGGTAAGTTACTTGTCGACCCGTACGACCGCACCTCTCCAGGAGATGATCGCCATGGCACAGGGCAACCTCGACCTCTACTCGCAGTTCGTGACCTCGGCCCCCGGGTCGTTCATCGCCGGCAAGGTCGGCCTCCCGCAGCCCGAGCAGCTCCGCCGCTACGAGGCCGGGCAGCCGGCCCTCCACGGCCCGGTCCTCGTCGGGGGCGAGGGCCGCCTCGTCGAACCGGTCCGCGCGATCCTGGAGTCGGATTACGAGCTGGCCGGGGCGGACGCCGAGGGCAAGTTCGCTGGCCTGGTATTCGACGCGACCGCCGTCCGCCGCGCCGAGGACCTCAAGGCACTGTTCGACTTCTTCAACCCCGTCGTCCGCCGCGTCGCCGCCTCCGGCCGCGTCGTCGTTCTGGGGACCCCACCGGAGGAGACCGGCTCGGTGGAGGAGCGCATCGCCCAGCGCGCGCTCGAGGGCTTCACCCGCTCGCTCGGCAAGGAGATGAAGCGCGGCACCACGGTCCAGCTGGTCTACGTCTCCGCCGACGCCGACACCGGCGCGTCGGGCCTCGAGTCCACGCTGCGCTTCATCCTCTCCGGTAAGTCCGCCTACGTCGACGCCCAGGTGTTCCGCGTGGGCGCCGGCGCGGCGACCGCCCCCGCCTCCTGGGACCGCCCCCTCGAGGGCAAGGTCGCAGTGGTCACCGGCGCGGCCCGGGGCATCGGTGCGGAGATCGCCGCCGTGCTCTCCCGCGACGGGGCGCACGTGATCTGCTGCGACGTCCCGGCCGCCGGCGAGTCGCTCTCCGCCACCGCCAACAAGGTGGGGGGCACGTCGCTCCCCCTCGACGTGACCGCCGCCGACGCCGCCGAGGTCCTGGCCAAGCACGTCCAGGAGCGTCACGAGGGCGTCGTGGACATCCTCGTCCACAACGCCGGTATCACCCGGGACAAGACCCTGGCCGGCATGGACGCCGCACGCTGGGACGCGGTCATGGCCGTCAACCTCATCGCCCCGGAGCGGATCACCGCCGAGCTCGCGGAGAAGGGCGTGCTCACCGAGGGCGGACGCGTCGTGGGTGTCTCCTCCATGGCCGGCATCGCCGGGAACCGCGGTCAGACCAACTACGCCGCCTCCAAGGCGGGTGTGATCGGGTTCGTCAACGGCGCCTCCGCCGAGCTGGCGTCCAAGAAGATCACCGTCAACGCCGTGGCCCCCGGCTTCATCGAGACCCAGATGACCGCCGCCATCCCCTTCGCCACCCGCGAGGCCGGCCGCCGGATGAACTCCATGCAGCAGGGCGGCCTGCCGGTCGACGTGGCCGAGACCATCGCCTACTTCGCCAGCCCCGCCTCGTCCGCGGTCACCGACAACGTGATCCGCGTGTGCGGCCAGTCCCTCCTGGGCGCGTGATCGCGGTGGACAACACGTCGTCAGGTGGCGCGGTTGAGTACACCCGCCTGCCCGCCATCCCCAACCTGCTCGCCCAGTACGCCAAGGCCGCGGTCGGCTCGGCCCCCGTGGTGGGTGGCAGGCGCGACGGGAAGTCGATGCCGGAGAAGGGCGTCGAGGTGGAGGGCGTCCGCGTGGACACGGCCAACCTCGCCGCCTACGCCCGGGTCTGCGACCTGCGGTTCGGTGACGTACTGCCGCTGACCTACCCGTTCACGCTGGCCTTCCCGCTGAGCATGCAGCTCATGTTGGACCCGGCCTACCCCGTGCCGGCCATGGGTTCGGTGCATCTGACCAACGAGATCGAATCCCACCGCCCGCTGCGGGTGGGCGACGCGCTGTCGATCCGCGCACGGGCCGAGAACCTGCGCGAACACCCCGCCGGCTTGCTGATCGACATCGTCACCGAGATCCGCACCGGCGACCACGACGAGCCGGCCTGGGTCCAGAGGTCCGGGCTGCTCTCCAAGCGCAGGACATCCCTCACCCCGCCCAAAGACGCGCCGCGGCCGCCGAAGCCCGAGCCGCCCACGGCCGCGGAGATCGGTGATCCCACCGTGGTCAAGTCGGTCTCCGAGTCACTGATCGCCGAGTACGCGTCGGTGTCCGGGGACCGCAACCCCATCCACGTCTCCAAGGTGGGCGCCAAGGCGTTCGGGTTCCCGAATGTCATCGCGCACGGGATGTGGACGGCGGCGACACTGCTCGGGGTGGTCGAAGGGGCGATCCCCGAACGGGCGCGTTACTCGGTCGAGTTCGGCAAGCCCGTGATCCTGCCGGCGAAACTGGGCATCTACGCCCGGCGCGGTGCCGGTGCCGACGATCCGGCCTGGTCGCTGCGGGTGCGCAACCCGCGCAAGCTCGAAACCGTGCACGCGACGGCCACCATCGAGGAGCTCTGACCGCACGACATCGACCCCGGTCGCCCGCCCCGAACCCGGGCGGGTGACCGGGGTTCGTCGTCGGTCCGGTTCCGCTCCACCGCGAATGGGCATATGTTCTGGGTCACACCGATTCTCGACAGCAGGGAGACCACCGTGCCCTTCTCTCCACCCCCGTCCGCCAACCGATCCCGACTGAGCCCCCGGCCCCGGCTGAGGTCCCAATCCGTGGTCGGCATCGTCGCCGCGGCAGCCCTCACCCTCACCCTGCCCGCCA
>NZ_JAALDV010000363.1:0-2013 GCF_014145045.1 Dietzia sp. DQ12-76 | reverse complement strand
TCGGTCACGGCGTCTCGGGACGGGGAGTAGGCCATCACCCGCAGCTCCCCCGAGCCCTCGTCGAGGAGCTCGACCGTGGGGGCGGGTCCGGGGTCGACCTCCACCGCGGGCTCCAGAGCCCGATCCTCCTGAGCGGCGACGGCGTCGTCCCCGGGGGGGTCGCCCTCGTCCGCGCACGCGGCGGTGGAGGCCACGAGCGCGGTGGCCAGTGCGGCGACGAGCAGTCGCTGACCGGCCCGCACGGGTCGGGGACGGCCGGAGGCGGAGGGCGTTCGGAGGTTCACGACCCCCGAGCCTAGAGGGTCCGCCCACCGGGCCCGGCGGCCCCGCCGGGGGATCAGGGATACTGGAGCGCATGACGGAGACCAACGGGACGCGGTCCGATGCGGCGGGGACGACGCCCGGTGGGACCGGTGCCCGATACTTCAGGGCGGGGCCGGTCGCCATGCTGATGATCGCGGCGGTGATCGTGGCGGTGGATCAGGTGACCAAGGCGCTGGCGGTGTGGGGTCTCGAGGGGCAGGACCCGATCCGGATCGTCGGTGATTCCGTGCGGCTCCTCCTGCTCCGCAACCCCGGCGCGGCCTTCTCGATGGGCACGGGGTCGACAGTCGTGCTGAGCATCGTGGCCACCGTGGTCGTGGTGGGACTGCTGTGGTTCTCGCGGCGGGTCCACTCGAGGTGGTGGGCGTGGGGGCTCGGGTTGATCCTGGGTGGCGCCGCGGGCAACCTCGTGGACCGGTACGTCCGGGCCCCCGGCTTCCTGGAGGGCCACGTGGTGGACTTCGTCTCGGTGGGGTGGTGGCCGGTGTTCAACGTCGCCGATTCGAGTCTGGTCATCGGTGTGATCGTGGTGGCCGTCGCCGTGGTCAAGGGAGTGGAGTTCGACGGCTCGCGGGGGCCAGTGGAGAAGGGCGGGGCGGATGGGTGAGCTGCGCACCTTCCCCGTCCCAGACGGTCTCGACGGGATGAGGGTGGACGCCGGTGTCTCCCGCCTCCTCGGGCTGTCCCGGACCGCGGTCGCCGATCTCGCCGGGCAGGGCAAGGTGTTGGTCGACGGCCGGGCGGTGGGGAAGTCGGACAAGCTCACCGGGATGTCGTGGATCGAGGTCGAGATGCCCGATCCGCGGGCCGAGCCCGCGGTGGTCGCAGAGCCGGTCGAGGGGATGGCCGTCGTCTACTCGGATGCCGACCTCGTCGTCGTCGACAAACCCGTCGGCGTGGCGGCGCACGCCTCGGTGGGCTGGACCGGCCCCACCGTGATCGGTGGGCTGGCGGCCGCCGGATACCGCATCTCCACCTCGGGGCCGCCGGAGCGCAAGGGGATCGTCCACCGACTCGACGTGGGCACGTCCGGACTGATGGTGGTGGCGGCCTCCGAGCGGGCGTACACGCTGCTCAAACGGGCGTTCCGCGACCGCACCGTGGACAAGACCTACCACGCGCTCGTCCAGGGCCACCCCGATCCGCTGTCCGGGACGATCGACGCGCCCATCGGCCGCCACACGTCCAACGACTGGCGGTTCGCGGTCACCTCGGACGGCAAGCACTCCATCACGCATTACGACACGCTCGAGGCGCACCAGGCGGCAACGCTCGTCGAGGTCAAGCTCGAGACCGGTCGAACCCATCAGATCCGCGTCCACTTCTCGGCCCTCCACCACCCGTGCGCGGGCGACCTCACCTACGGCGCGGACCCGGTGCTGGCGAGGCGGTTGGGGCTGGAACGGCAGTGGCTGCACGCGGTGGGGCTCGGGTTCGATCACCCCGGCACGGGTGAACGCGTGGACTTCACCAGCCCGTACCCTGACGATCTCCAGCACGCGCTGGACGCCCTCCGCGCCGCGTGACCGGCCCTGCCCCGGCAGCCGACCGCTCCACGCCCCGGTCGGTCGCGCTGAGGGCTCTTTCGAGCGTGGGCGTGGGCGTGGTGATCGTCCTGGCGCTGGTCGCCGACCTCACCGCGCTGCGCACCGAGTTGCCGCGCAATCCCGGGGTGATGAGCGATGCGCT
>NZ_JAALDV010000362.1:0-1167 GCF_014145045.1 Dietzia sp. DQ12-76 | reverse complement strand
GGCGGGATCCGGTCGGGCCGGCCCGAGCCGAAGCCCGCCCCGGCGAACCCGTGGGGGGCGTCGGGCCGCTGGCCGTCGTCGAGTTCATCGTCGGAGAGCACCAGCGGCGCGGCGGGACGACCACCGCTCAGGACGGTGAGCAGGTCGGTGCGCATGTCCCCGGCGGTCTCGTACCGGTTCTCGGGGTTCTTGGCCATCGCCTGCATGACCACGGCATCGACGTACCGACCGACCTCGGGGTTGATCGCCGACGGAGGCTGCGGGGACTCCCGGACGTGCTGGTACGCCACCGCGACGGGGGACTCGCCGCTGAACGGGGGGGTTCCGGTGACCATCTCGTACAACACGCAGCCGGCCGAGTACAGGTCAGATCGTGCGTCGACCGTCTCGCCGCGGGCCTGTTCGGGACTGAGGTACTGGGCGGTGCCGAGTACGGACGAGGTGGTGGTGAGCGTCGAGGTCGAGTCGCTGACCGCGCGCGCGATGCCGAAGTCCATCACCTTGACGGCCCCGTCGCGCGAGATCATGATGTTCGCGGGCTTGACGTCGCGGTGGATGATCCCCTTCTTGTGGGAGAAGTCGAGAGCACCGCAGACGTCGGCCATCACCCCGAGAGCGCGTTCCACCTCCATGGGGCCGTCCATCTTGACGATGTCCCGGATGGTGTCGCCCTCGACCAGTTCCATGACGATGTACGGAAGCGCACCGTCGTCGGTGCGTTCCTCGCCCGTGTCGTAGATCGCGACGATCGAGGGGTGGTTGAGCGAGGCGGAGTTCTGGGCCTCCCGGCGGAAGCGCTGGTAGAAGGTCTCGTCGCGGGCCAGTTCGGGCCGCATGATCTTGACCGCCACGTCGCGGCCCAAGACGGTGTCCCGTCCCCGGTGGACCTCGGACATCCCGCCGAAGCCCAGGACCTCGCCGATCTCGTACCGGCCTGCGAGCAGATGGGGTGTGGTCATCCGCGGTCACCTGCTCTGCCGTGGGCCGGGGCCGCCGCGTCGGGGCCGGTGTTGCCACTGGCGTTGCCGCCCGGGTTGCCGCCCCCGACCTGGGCCTGCGGGACGAAGGAGTTGAACTCGGAGGTCAGCGAATCGAGCATGTCCTGCAGGTCGGGCGCCGGGGGTGTGACGGTCGGCGTCGGCTGGGGAGGGGGAGTGGGTTCGGGGG
>NZ_JAALDV010000361.1:7002-13037 GCF_014145045.1 Dietzia sp. DQ12-76 | reverse complement strand
GGCGTGGACGGCGAGGTGGTCAGCTGCGGGCCGCCCCGCCGGTCCGCGGCCGGATGTCGTCCGGGTCGGACACCGCGCTAGTCGGTCACCGCCTGACCCGGGGTCGTCCGGAACTCGTGACCGGCCCCCTTCTCGAACAGGTCGAAGGCCTCGTCCATCACCGTGTCCCGTTCGTCTTCCCCACCGCCCGGCTCGCCCCCGGGCGGCTGGTGCCGGAGGACCGACGCGCCCGCCGCGAGGCCCAGGTCGACGATCACGCGGACGCGGAAAGGACTCAGATGCGGGGCCCGGCGCTGCACGGCCGCGTACAACGGATCGAGCACGTTGGCGGCGCAGCTCCGCTCCCCGGTGCGCAGCAGCAGCATGACCTGCTCTCCGACCACGAGAAGGTTCTCCGCCGCGACGATGTCGTCCTGCGATCGTCCGTGGGACTCCCGGAATATCGACCGCAGGACATCGAGCGGCGACATCCCCGCCGGCGCCCCGTCCACCCGACGGACCCACTCGGCGACCTGCTCGCGCAGGAAGTGCAGGAACGCGTCCTCGCGGTGGGCGAAGTAGTTGTGGAACGTGCGGGTGGAGACCCCGGCGCGCTCGGCGATCGCGGACACCGTCGCCCCGTCCAGCCCCTCGGCGACCAGGAGTTCGACCGCGGCCACCGAGAGGCGGGTGAGGGTGTCGGCCTTCTTCCGCGCGCGCAGGTCAGCCATCGGACCGCGTCCCGGCATCACCGCCGGCTGCGTCACCGGGCAGCTCGTGCCTGCCCGGCCCCGGACTCTGATCGACAACGGTCTCGGCGGAGTGCCGTCCGGCGGCCACCGCAGCCTCGGTGCCGGCACGGTCGCCGTCTCCGCTCCCCGGCTCCCCGGCGGTCTCACGGGCGGAGCCCTGTTCGGCCTCGAGCGCCAATCCCTCCACGTCGACCGCGGGCAGGATCCTGTCCAGCCACCGCGGCAGGCCCCAGGCCCGTTCGCCGAGGAGGAACATCACCGCCGGGATGATCGTCATGCGCACCACGAAGGCGTCGAACAGGACGGCGATCGCCAGCGCGAAGCCCATCACCTTGATGAACTGCTCGTCGATCGTCATGAAGGCGGCGAAGACGCTGATCATGATCAGCGCGGCGGCGGTGACGACGCGGGCCCCGTGCTTGAAGCCGTTGGACACCGCGTTGTGCGCGGTCTTACCGTGCACCCACCCCTCGCGCATGCGGGTGACGAGGAAGACCTGGTAGTCCATCGCCAGGCCGAACACGATGCCGATGAGCATGATCGGCAGGAAGCTGATGACCGGCTGCGGGTCGGAGATGATCCCCAGCCAGCCCTCCTGCCAGATGGCCACGGTGATGCCGAAGGTCGCCGCGACCGACAGGCTGAAGCCCAGCGCCGCGATCAGCGGCACCCAGATCGACCGGAACACCAGCATGAGCAGGATGAACGCGAGGGCCAGCACGATGGCGATGTACGGGATGAGGACCTCGGTGAGTCGTTCGGAGATGTCCTCGTAGATCGGGCTGACGCCGGTGACGGAGTAGGTCCCCCCGGTCTGCTGCTCGAAGTCTGCGGCTCCGGCCCGGATCTCGGCGAGGACGTCCGCGGCCCGCTCGTCGGTGGCGCCGTACTCCGGTGTGATGAGGACCTGGGCTGCGTCACCCGCCTCGTTGGTCTCGATGATCTGGGCGTTCTGCACACCGTCGAGTGCCTGGATGTCCGCCGCCGCGGTGGCCCACGCCGACGGACGCTCCTCCTCGGGCACCTGGAGGGTGTCCACGAGGGCGATCATGGGCGCGTTACGACCGGGGCCGAACGCCTCGTCCGTCATGTCGTACGCCGTGCGGTTCGGGGTACCAGGGGCCATCGTGCCGTCCGACGGCATGGCCAGCCGCAGTTGCGTGGCGGGCAGCGCCAGCAGGATGAGCAGCAGGATCCCGGCGGTGGCGAAGAGGACGGGACGGGCGCGGATACGGCGGACCCAGGTCAGTCCCATCGTCGGGTTCTCGTCCTCCGGGTCGGGCGCCCTGACGCCCTTGACCCGGGCCGCGAAGAGCCGGATCCCGACGGCGCCGAGAATGGCGGGCAGCAGTGTGATGGCGACCAGGACGGCGATGGCGACTGTCGCGGCTGCGGACAGCGCCATCGCGGTGAGGAACGGGATGTTGATGATGGACAGGGCCGAGAGGGCGACCAGGACGGTGAGCCCGGCGAAGACCACCGCGGAGCCTGCCTTACCTACCGCCAACCCGGCCAGGTGCGCGCGCGTGGGCGCGTCGATGCTCCTGAGCTTCGCGGCGAGTTCCGCGGGCTCGAGATCGTTGCCGCCGATGTGTTTGACCAGCTCGGTGCGGAAGCGGGAGACGATGAACAGCGCGTAGTCGATGCCCACCGCGAGGCCGATCATGGACGCCAGCGTCGGCGTCATGGTGTTGATCGTGTCCGTGAAGGCCGTGGCGGCGAAGATGCCCGCGATGCCGATCCCCACGCCGATGACCCCGGTGAGCAGCGGCATCCCCGCGGCGATCACCGAACCGAAGGTGATGAGCAGGATCACCGCGGCCACGGCGATGCCGATGAGCTCGCCGATGGCGCTGATCTCCGAGAGTTGGAAAGCGTTGCCGGAGTAGGCGATGGTCAGGTCACCCTCGTGCGCCGCGACCACGTCGGCGAAGGCCTCGCGGTCCTCGGCGGTGATGTCCATGGTCGTGTCCGCGTCGAACTGGATCTGGACGGTGCCGGTGGTCTGGTCGGCGCTCAGCGGACTCACCGCCGCGATGTCGGCGTCGATCTGTTCCTGCGGGACCCCCTGGGCGGCCTGGGCCTCGGTGAGCTGCTGCGCCACCCCCTCGGCGGCGATCACCGGGTTGACGATGGCATCGGTGTCGGCGAGGAAGCCCAGCTCCCGCACCTGCCCGAGGAAGTCGTCGACGTCGTCCGTGACCGCCGGATCGACGAGGGTGCTGCCCTCCGGTGCGCGGATGACGATGGTCCCCGTCGGCGCGTCGAGCTGGTCACCCGCCCCGGCGAACCTCTGTTGCATCTCGTCCTGGGTCTCGATCGACTCGAGGCCCGGGATCGAGAAGGTGGTGCTGGTCTGCTGGGACATCGTGGCCGCGGCGGTGCCGACGCCGAGTATCACCAGCACCCAGGCGGCGATGAACCGCCATCTGAAGAGGTAGGCGGTCCGCCCGATGCGGTAGAGGAATGACGCCATGCGCTGGCTCCTGGTGCGTAGGTGCTGGTAGCGATCCTTCGCAGTTTTGCATGAGCGCTGCACGATTGCACAGCCCGTGCAAGAAGGTGTGGCGCAGGACACCCCAGCAAGGCTGTCGCGCCGCCTTGCCGATACCCCCCAGGGTATGTATGGTCGGGGTACACCCACCCGAACCCCGATCGACAAGGAGATCTCGATGCTTCTCGAGCGCATCTACGACGAGGACCTCGCCCAGGCCGGGTACTTCATCGGCTGCCAGGCCAGGAACGAGGCGATGGTGGTGGACGCCCGTCGTGACATCCGCGAGTACCTCGACCTGGCCGACCGTCACGGCATGACCATCACCGCGGTGACCGAGACCCACATCCACGCCGACTACCTCTCCGGCACCCGCGAGCTCGCCGAGGCGACCGGCGCGACCGTCTACGTCTCGGGAGAGGGCGGCGACGACTGGCAGTACGGTTTCGAGGCCGAGCGGCTGCACCACGGGGACCGGCTCACGCTGGGCAACATCACGGTCGAGGCCGTGCACACCCCGGGCCACACCCCGGAGCACCTGTCCTTCCTCGTCACCGACGGCGCCTTCGCTGATACCCCCGGCTACATGCTGACCGGCGACTTCGTCTTCGCCGGCGATCTCGGTCGACCGGATCTGCTCGACGAGGCCGCGGGCGGGATCGACACGCGCTTCGCCGGCGCCTCGCAGATCTTCCGCAGCCTGAAGGAGTCGTTCGTCTCCCTGCCCGACCACGTCCAGGTCTTCCCGGGCCACGGCTCCGGCAGCGCCTGCGGCAAGGCCCTCGGTGCACTTCCGTCGACCAGCGTCGGTTACGAGCGTCGCTACGCCTGGTGGGCGGGGTACGTCAGCGACGACGACGAGGAGGGCTTCGTCTCCGAGCTGCTCGACGGCCAGCCGGACGCGCACGCGTACTTCGGTCGGATGAAGCGGCAGAACAAAGAGGGCCCGGCGGTGCTCGGGCCATTGGCCCCCCTGCGCGAGTACGGCATCTCCGAGCTGGCCGACGCGCTGGAGGCGAACGACGTCGTCGTCGTCGACACCCGCGGCCAGGACGAGGTCCACGCCGGCACCGTCCCCGGGGCGCTCAACGTCCCCGGCGTCGACAAGGCCGCCTCCTTCGGCGCCTGGGTCTACGACCCCGAGAAGGAGGACACGCCGATCGTCGTCCTCGCCGAGGGACCCGAGACGGCCGAGACGATGCGGGATCACCTGCTGCGCGTCGGCATCGACACGGTCACCGGTTACACGACCACCTTCGAGGGGCTGCCGATGACGACCCCCGAGATGATCGGACCCGACGAGCTGGCCTCGTACGACGCCGCGATGGTCCTGGACATCCGCAACAAGACCGAGCACGCCGACGGCCACATCCCGGGCTCCGAGCAGCTCAGCGGCGGCCGGGTCCTGTGGAACCTCGACCGGCTGCCGACCGACGGGCCGATCGTCACGTACTGCCAGAGCGGCGTGCGCAACTCGGTCGCGGCCAGCGCCCTCCGCCGCGCCGGCTACCGCGTGGTCGAGCTCGAGGGCAGCTTCGCGGGCTGGTCCGAACGCAACCTCGTCCCCGCCTGAGCGGACCCACCCCACACCCCGGGGGCCGGACCACCCGTCCGGCCCCCGGCTCCGCGGCGACCCGCCGCCACTCCCACTCGCCACAGGAAAGGGCTGACACCACCCGATGCTCTCCACCCTCACCAACGCCCCGACCATCGCCCCCGCCGACCTGCGCGACGCGTTGGACTCCGACACCCCGCCCACCGTGATCGACGTGCGAACCGGCGCCGAGTTCTCCGCGCTCCACGTCCGCGGCTCCTACAACGTGCCGCTGCCCCTGCTCGCGGAGCACGGCGAGGAGTTCGCCTCCCGCCTGCCCGGGCAGGTCGTGTTGATCTGCCAGTCGGGCAACCGCGCCCGCCAGGCCGGTGAACGACTCGAGGCCGTGGGCGTCGACCCCGACTCGGTGACCGTCCTCGACGGCGGGATCGCCGCGTTCGAGTCCGCCGGTGGCGAGATCGTCCGCGGAAAGGGCGTCTGGGCGATGGACAGACAGGTCCGGATGGTCGCCGGCTCGCTCGTCCTGGCCGGCGTCACCGCATCCACGCTCGCCTCGCCGAAGTTCGCCTACTTGGCGGGAGCGATCGGCGCCGGGCTCACGTACTCCGCCGCGAGCAACTCCTGCGCCATGGCCGCGGCCCTGGCCCGGATGCCGTGGAACCGCTCGGCCGACGAGCCCGGTCTCGGGTCCGTCCTGGACTCCCTGCCCACCCGCCCCTGATCCACCGCGACCCCGGCGCCCCCGCCGGAGAAAGGCACTGCCATGGAGATCACCCTGATCATCGTCGTGGCGCTGGCCGTCCTGGTCGGCCTGTCCCTGGGCCTGCTCGGCGGGGGCGGCTCCATCCTCGTCGTCCCACTGCTCACCTACATCGGCGGACTCGACCCCAAGGAGGCCATCGCCACCTCACTGTTCGTCGTGGGCGCCACATCCCTGGTCAGCCTCATCGGCCACGCCCGGAAGGGCAACGTCCGGTGGCGGACGGGCCTGATCTTCGGCGCGGCCGGCATGGTGGGCGCGTTCCTCGGCGGCCTGGCCGGCGGCTACATCCCCGGCACCGTTCTCATGGTCGCCTTCGCGATCATGATGATCGCCACCGCCGGCGCGATGATCCGGGGCCGCAGGGACCGCAACGGTCAGGCCCCGTCGACCCAGTCGCACCACCACCCGCTCTGGCGGATCCTCCTCGACGGACTCGTCGTGGGCGCCGCGACCGGGCTGGTCGGCGCGGGCGGTGGCTTCCTCGTCGTCCCG
>NZ_JAALDV010000361.1:3198-6787 GCF_014145045.1 Dietzia sp. DQ12-76 | reverse complement strand
TTCGGGATCCGGCTCACCTCGGTGGTGCCGGAGAAGGCCCTTCGGAAGGGCTTCGGGTACTTCGTCCTGCTCATGGGCGCGGTGGTCCTGTCCCAGGAACTGCCCTTCCCGGCCGCGCCGATCCTCCTCGGCATCGTCGTGGTCCTGGCCACGGCGGCGATGGCCTGCCTCCTCGCCGCGCGGGACCGATGCCCGCTGCGGTCCCGTCGTCCCGCTGCCACGCCGGCCGCGACTCCGGCCTGAACTCGACGGCCGGTTGCCCGCCCGGTTGCTCTGACCGCGCCGTACGCGCACGATGCGCGGCATGGACTCCACTCTGCTCTGGGACGGCTGGGACCCGATCGTCCACTCCGTCGTGATGGTCGCCTGCGGATTCGTCGCCCTGGTCCTCATCCTCCGGGTGTCCGGGCCCCGCACGATGGCCAAGATGACCCCCCTCGACTTCATCGTCGCCGTCACCATCGGGTCGGCGTTCGGCCGGACCCTCACCGCGACCGAGGTGCCGCTCGTCCAGACGGTGCTGGTCGTGGCGCTGCTCGTCGGTATCCAATGGCTGTTCGCCGCGGTCCGTGCACGGTCACCGCGGGTCAGGTCGCTGCTGGACAGCCCGCCGGTCCTCCTCTACTACCAGGGCCGGATGCAGGGCCGGGCCCTACGGAGCCACCGCCTCCTCGAGGACGATGTCCACACCGCGGCCCGGCAATCCGGGAAGGGATCGCTCGAGGAGGTCGCAGCGGTGATCCTCCAGCAGGACGGCAGCCTGGGGGTGATCGGCCGGGACGATCTGGGCGACGCCTCGAGCCTGCTGCCGTTCACCGGCCGACCCGACATCCGGGACAACGAGGGGTGAGGGGTCCGCCCGGGACCGGTGGCGTGAGGAATATCACATAGTTACCGTGGCCCAACGGTGTTAAACGGAGGCGGAGCCATGGATCAGTTCAACCGGAGGGCCTTCCTGGCGCGAGCGACTCTCCTCGGCGCATTCGTGGGCGCGGGCGTCTCGTTCCCGGGAGCCCTGAACCACTCGATCCGACTCGTGGGACGGGCGAACGCCCAGGCCACCGGCAGCGCAGTCCTCGACGCGGTCGAGGAGTTCTCCCTGGACACCATGCGCGCACTGTGCGTGATGGTCATGCCCGGGCCCGACGAATGGTCGAGACAGCAGGGCACGCCACGCGAGGACCCCGGGCCGATCGAGGTCGGCGGTGGTGAGTTCATGAAGGACCTGTTCGACAACTATCTCGCGATGGGCGACCAACTCGCGCGACCTCTCGCCCTGGGTATGGGAACCGCGCTGGCGGACATGGGCATACCGGCTGAGCCCTTCCTGGGTCTGAGCGAGCCCGACGGTCGCCGCATCGACGAGGTGCTCGGATACGTCTACAGCGATCGCGTGCTCCCGCTGTCCCTGCCCGTCGCCCTGGTCCTCAACACCGGCGCGCTTCTCGTCAATCCCGGTTCGATCACCGGCCCCCTCGGATCGCCGTTCTCCCGGTTGTCGCTCGGGGACAAGTGCCGCGTCCTCGAGGGCATCGAGGGTCCCGTCCCTGAGCTCATCGCGATCGTAGACGGATCATTGCCCGCCCCCCTGCGCGGCTCCGCCTCGGGCTTCCTCCGGTTCGCCGGCGGGATCATGCTCCAGGCCGCCGCGTTCGGTGTGTACTCCGAGCAGAACACCTTCAATCGGCAGACGAGGACGGTGGAGCCGCGCCCGGTCCCCTGGGAGCTCACCGGGTTCCGGCCCACGGGCCTGGTCGACGGCCACCCCGAGTTCGTCGGGTACTACCAGAACCGCACGGAGGTGCCTGCGGATGCGTGACGTCATCGTCATCGGAGCGGGGGGCGGTGGCCCGGTCGTGGCCGCCGAACTGGCCGGGCGGGGCCTCGACGTCCTGATCCTGGAGGGCGGCCCCCGGCACGCCGATCCCGAGAACCAGTGGTCCCACGCCGAGAACGACGCCAACAACCCGAACAACGGCTTCCTCCGGTTCGGACCCGAGGACCGCGACAAGCCCGCGTGGTTCCGGGAATGGACGGACAACCTGTTCATCTGGCAGCTGTCCGGTGTCGGTGGAACCACCCAGCACTACTACGGCAACAGCCCCCGCCCCATGCCCGGCGCGTTCCGCGGGTACACCGGTGCCGACGCCGGAGAGTACGACACCGCCCACCTCTTCCCGTTCAGCTACGAGGAGCTGGTGCCCTACCTGGAATGGGTCGAGGACACCCTCCCGGTGGAGACCGCGGCGATGGGGACGAAGGAGGAGCTGACCTTCCGGGGATGCGAGGGCATCGGTCTCCCGGTCCAGACCTCCCGGAACATCACCCGGCCGGCGTTCCGACCGCAGCAGAACGCGATCCTCCAACCCGGGGGCAACTCGGGACGGACGGACGACGCCAACCTCCTCACCTACCCGCAGGCGACCGGCTGCACCTTCTGCGGCCATTGCTTCCAGGGGTGCTACGTGCCCAGGCGGGCGCCGAGGAACCAGTACGCCAAGCGCTCCACGGACAACAGCTACGTCCCGCTCGGCCTGGCGGCGGACGCGGTCCGCCCCGGGGGGCGGGCGTTCGAGCTGATCGCGGACAGCTTCGTCCAGCGGATCCACCACGAGCAGGAGGGCCCGCACAGCGTCGCCCGGGGCGTGACCTGGCGCAACAACACCACCGGGGAGGTCTTCTCCGAGGACGCCCGGGTCGTGGTCCTGGCCGGAGGGGTGACGGAGAGCCCGCGACTGTGGTTCAACAGCGGGCTGCCCAACCCGAACGACTGGGTCGGTCGCGGCCACACCGACCACCACTTCGACTGGGTGGTGGGCAGCTTCGACGAGTACACGGGCAACTCCAAGGGCGCCAACTCGGCCGCGCGGATGGACTGGCCGGGTCGCGGAGGGATGGAGAACGTCGGGCTGGGCCCGGCGATCCAGGCCTTCACGCTCTCCCTCTCGGACTCAGGGGTGCGCGGGGTCTACGACAACGGCCGGGGCCTGTACGGGCCGTGGGACGGGCCGTCGGGCCGACTTGTGGGCAACGAGCTCAAGGACCTCATGATGGGCGGGATCGACACCCTGCTCAACTTCCTCGTGATCACCGACGACCACGTGCAGTCGAGGAACCGGATCACCCCGTCCCTCTTCCCCGCCGACGAGAACGGCGCGCCCGCCAAGGTGGACGTGACCCTGCGCGACCGCTCCCCCAGAACGCAGGAGAACCGGGAGTTCATGGTGCACAAGTCCGTGGAGATCATGCGGGCCGCCGGGGCGAAGAAGGTGTACCGGCTCGACTGGGCGCCGCTGCTGCTCCACGTGCACTCGTCGATGCGGATGGGTGAGTCCGACCAGAATTCGGTGCTCGACGCCAACGCCGAGGCCCGGTGGGTCAAGCGATTGTTCATCGCGGACAACTCGGCCCTCGCCAACGCACTCGGCGGACCCAACCCGACCCTGACCACCCAGGCGCTCGCCACCCGCACGGCGGAGAAGATATTCCAGCTGTACTTCGGCGGGGACCCGTGGGTGCGCGCCGAGGCACCGGTGGTCAGCACGGATCCCAGGATCTCCGCGCGCATGAACGCGATGGGACTCTGAAC
>NZ_JAALDV010000361.1:0-3144 GCF_014145045.1 Dietzia sp. DQ12-76 | reverse complement strand
CCCCCCCCCCGGCCCCGTTCGCCTCTCCACACGGACACGGAGTGATAGTTTTCCTTCATCTCCGGTCGTCGCGTCGGGAAGGCAAGCCATGTGCACGAGAACCCTCTGGTCCCCCTCCGAGAACCTTGTCCTGGCCGGCCGCACCATGGACTACGAGGTCGATCTGCGGACCAACCTCTGGGCGTTCCCGCGGGGCATGACCCGCGACAACGGCGTGGACGACAGTCTGACCTGGACCTCGACGTACGGCAGCGTGGTGGCCGCGGCCTATGACCTCGCGAGCACCGACGGGATCAACGAGGCGGGCCTGGCGGGACATCTGCTGTGGTTGGCGGAGTCCGATTACGGCGACCGCGACCCGGAGCGTCCGGCGCTGAGCGCCTCGGCGTGGGTGCAGTACATGCTGGACAACTTCTCCACCGTCGCCGACGCCGTGGACTGGATGCGGCGGTCCCGGGTCCAGATCCGGACGTCCGGGGATCCGGTCACCGGCGCGACCGTCACCGTTCACCTGGCGCTCGACGACCGCAGCGGGGACTCGGCGATCATCGAGTACACCGACGGCGAACCCCACATCTGGCACGACCGGTCCTACACGGTGATGACCAACTCGCCCCCGTTCGCCGAGCAACTCGACCGTCTGCGAGAGATCGAAGGTTTCGGCGGTGACCGCCCCCTGCCCGGCGGCACGGACGCCGACGAGCGTTTCGCCCGCGCGGCCTACTACCTGGACCGGCTCCCGGCGCCCACCGACCGGACGGGGGCGGTCGCGGAGTTGCTGAGCGTGATGCGCAACGCGTCGCAGCCGTTCCGCACGCCGGAACCGGGCCATCCGAACGCCTCCACGACTCTGTGGCGGACCATCACCGACCACGTCGACGGCGTGTACGTCTTCGAGGACACCAGTCGGCCCAACATCGTCTGGGCCCGGTTGGACGCACTCGACCTGTCCGAGGGCGCACCGGTCCGCAAACTCGATCTGGTCGCCGACACCGGGCTCGAGGGCGGACTGGTCGGGGAGGTCAGCGCGCACTTCGAGGTGGCGGCGCCGATGGAGTTCCTCCGCGCGTCCTGAGCAGGGGGACGGTCCCCGTGGGCGACCGGCCCCGCACCCCGCGAGGAGAGTCCGGGGTCACGCGGGCGGCACGACCCGGTACCCTCATGTGCCAGCACTGTTAACGCATCCGGCCCCTCACGCTCACCCGTGACCGTAGACAAGGCATGGCACATGGCATTCTCACGCGCGAAGCTCTTCACCGGACTGGTGGCCACCTCGGCGCTCGTCCTCGCAGGCTGCACAGGCGGCACCGAGGACGGCACGGCCGGTGACGGCGGGGAGTCGTACACGATCGGCATCAACCAGCTCGTCCAGCACCCGGCGCTCGACGCGGCCACCGCGGGCTTCAAGGAGGCCTTCGCCGACGCCGGCGTCGAGGTGGAGTTCAAGGAGCAGAACGCCAACGGCGAGCAGGGCACCGCCCTGACCATCGCGCAGCAGTTCGCCGCCGACGACCTGGACCTCGCCCTGGCGGTGGCGACCCCGGCCGCCCAGGCCATGGCCCAGAACATCATCAACATCCCACTGCTGTTCACCGCGGTCACCGACCCGGTCTCGGCCGAGCTCGTCGACTCCATGGAGGAGCCGGGCGCCAACGTCACCGGCACCTCGGACGCGGCCCCGATCGACGAGCAGCTCGAACTGCTCAAGCAGATCGTCCCCGACGCCGAGCGCGTCGGCATCGTCTACGCCTCCGGGGAGGTCAACTCCCAGGTCCAGGTGGACCAGGCCGAGGAGGCCGCCGGACCGCTCGACCTGGAGATCGTCACCCAGACCGTGACCTCGGTCAACGAGATCCAGCAGGCCGTCGAGGCCCTCGGCGACGTCGACGCGATCTACGTCCCGACCGACAACATGGTCGTCTCCGGTATCGCCGCACTCGTCCAGGTGGCGGAGACCAAGCAGATCCCCGTGATCGCCGCGGAGGAGGGCACCGTCGAGGGCGGGGCCGTCGCCACCCTGGGCATCGACTACACCGAGCTCGGCCGCCAGACGGGCGAGATGGCGCTGCGCATCCTGCGCGACGGCGAGGACCCCGCCACCATGCCGGTCGAGACCGCTGCCGAGTTCACCTACGTCGTCAACGAGGACGCCGCCGAGCGCCAGGGCGTGACCATCCCGGAGGACATCCTCGCCGAGGCTGAGAAGAAGTGATCGGATCCGTCGAGGTAGGCCTGATCTACGGGGTCATGGCGCTGGGGGTCTACCTGACCTTCCGCGTGCTGAACTTCCCCGACCTCACCGTCGACGGCAGCTTCACCACCGGTGCCGCCACCGCGGCGACGGCACTCCTCGCCGGCTGGAGCCCGGTGATCGCGACCCTCGCGGGATTCGCCACCGGGTTCCTGGCCGGCATCGTCACCGGCCTGTTGCACACCAAGGGCAAGATCGACGGGCTGCTGGCCGGCATCCTCACCATGATCGCCCTGTGGTCGGTCAACCTGCGGATCATGGGCAGCGCCAACGCCCCGTTGCTGCGCCAGGAGACCGCGTTCACCCCGCTCCGTGAGGCCGGAATCCTCGGCACCTGGGCCGGAGTGGCTGTCCTCGCGGTGGCCGTGGGACTTCTCGGACTCGTCGTGATCTGGTTCCTCACCACCAATCTGGGCCTGTCCATCCGAGCCACGGGCGACAACGGCCCGATGATCTCGTCTTTCGGCGTGTCGACCGACTTCACCAAGACCCTCACCCTGGCGCTGTCCAACGGCCTCGTGGGCATGTGCGGCGCGCTGCTGGCGCAGTACCGGGGCTTCGCCGACATCTCGATGGGCATCGGCATGATCCTGGTCGGCCTGGCCTCGGTCATCCTGGGGCAGGCGATCCTCGGCCAGCGCAGGTTGTGGCTCGCGGTGTACGCCGTGATCGTGGGCGCGGTCCTCTACCAGTTCATCATCGCCGTGGCGCTCGAGGTGGGGCTCAACCCGAACGACATGAGGGCGGTCACGGCGATCCTCGTGGTGATCGCGCTCCTCGCACCCAGGTGGAAGTCCGTGGGCGGTCGGTTCGGCCGCAAGCCCACCACGGCGGCCGCCGCCAACGAGCGGGCGATGGCGGGCGGCGGGACCACTGTCGAGGCGGGGCCCGAC
>NZ_JAALDV010000360.1:0-1967 GCF_014145045.1 Dietzia sp. DQ12-76 | reverse complement strand
CCTCGCCGCGGCGGCCCAGGCGGTCGACCCGCACTGGACGGTCGAGCGCGTGCCCTCGGACGGCTCTCGTGTCGCGGCGGTCCTCCGGTTCGGCGACGAACCCGCCACGGAGCCGGAGGAGGTCGCGGTCACGCGGATCAGTACCGGTGCCGCGTTCGACTTCGGACCCACCCGCACGCCGCTGCCCATCACCCCGGTCTGACACAGGCCACTCGCTACCCACCCACCCGACACCCGTCACCCCAGTCACGGAGGACACCACATGGCACACAACCTGGCCGACCTCTTCGAGCACGCCGTGGACGCCTTTGGCGCGGACCGCCTGGCGGTGGTGGAGGACGAACGTCGGCTCACCTACGCGGACCTGGAGGCCGAGGCCAACCGGTGGGCCTCGGCACTGTCCTCCCTGGGTGTCGGTGCCGGCGACCACGTCGGTGTGCATCTGCGCAACGGGGTGGACTGCCTGGCCCTGATCATCGGGGTGCTCAAGTTGCGGGCGGTGACCATCAGCATCAACTACCGCTACTCGGGAGCGGAACTGCGCTACCTCTACGACTACTCGGACACCAGCGTGTTGGTCTTCCACCGTGAATTCGGTGGTGCGGTGACCGAGGCCGTCAGCGGTCTCGACTCCGTCCGGCACACGATCGTGGTGGAGGACGGCTCGACCGTCGACACGCTCCCGGACGGCGCCCTGGACGCGCGGGAGATCCTGGACGCGGCGTCGACGGAGCGCCCGCGGCTCGAGCGCAGCGGCGACGACCTCTACCTGGTGTTCACCGGCGGAACCACCGGAAAGCCCAAGGGCGTGATGTGGCGTCAGGAGGACCTCTGGCGCAGCCTCGGCGGCGGTGCGGACTACCACACGGGTGAGCCGGTGCCCGACGAGTACCACCAGTCCCGGTCCGGCCTCGGCGGCGATCCCCTGCGCTACCTGATCCTGCTCCCGCTCATCCACACCTCGGGCATCATGCCCAGCTTCACCGGACTGTTCGCCGGCGGCACCATGCACTATCTCCCGCACTTCCGGGCGGCGGACGCCCTGGAGGAGATCGAGAGCGAGAAGATCCAGGTCGCCGTGGTGGCGGGGGACGCGATGGTCCGGCCGATCGTGGACCAGATGCGTCGGACCGACCCCGACACCTCGAGCATGTTCATGGTCTCCTCGGGCGCCGCCCTGTTCTCCCCGTCGGTCAAGGCGGACCTGCTCGAGCTCCGCCCCGATCTGATGATCATGGACGCGTTCGGGTCGTCCGAGGGCGGTTTCGGCGGTCTGGGCGTGGTCACCAAGGCGAACCTCGACGACGGATCGCTGTTCGCCGATCACGGTCCGCGGATCCCCAGGGGGACCACCCTGCAGCTCGTCGACGATTTCGACGAGCCGCTCCCGGACGACTCGACGGAGATCGGCTGGATCGTCAAGAGCGGCTATCAGCCCGCCGGGTACTACAAGGACGAGGCCAAGACCGCCGAGACCTTCCGGGAGATCGCGGGCACCCGTCGGGTGTTCACCGGCGACCGCGGACGCTATGACGGCCCGGAGACGATCATCATGCTCGGTCGGGCGAGTCAGGTGATCAACTCGGGCGGCGAGAAGATCTTCGCCGAGGAGGTCGAGGCCGCGCTCAAGGCGGTGGACGGGATCGAGGACGCGGTGGCGTTCGGCATCCCGGACGAGCGGTTCGGACACCGCGTGGGCGCGGTGATCCAGTGGTCGGACACCGCTGATGCCGGAGATCTCGAGTCCGTCGGGCAGGCGCTGCGCGAGCACCTCGCCGGCTTCAAGATCCCCGCGGCGTACTGGGTGGTCGACCGCGTCGAGCGCCACCCCAGCAGCAAGACCGACTACGGATGGGCGCGGCGACTGGTGGCCGAGCGCGCCCCCGACCACGACCGGCGTACGGACGCCGTCGGCTCGGCGTGACCGGGCTGCGGCTGGACGGCCGGTCCTTCGCGGTCACCGGGTC
>NZ_JAALDV010000359.1:0-2310 GCF_014145045.1 Dietzia sp. DQ12-76 | reverse complement strand
TTCGCCTCCGTGGGCGGCGGAACGGAGCGCGGGCGGCACGGGCACGGGGGCGGTGTGACGCGGGTCGCCGGAGGGCCTTCCCGGGGCCGGTAGACTGGGTGATCATCGGCCGACCCGAGCGCAGGGTGGAGCGCGCGCCCGCGGACGGCCGACCGCAGAGCCCAGGCCACCGAGCACACCAGGAGTTGACCTTTTCGATGACCACTGTCGCCGTAGTCGGAGCCACGGGCCAGGTGGGACGCGTGATGCGCGCCCTGCTGGAGGAGCGGGATTTCCCGGCCGATGAGGTGCGGTTCTTCGCCTCCGCACGGTCGGCGGGCACCACGTTGCCGTTCCGGGGCGAGGACATCGTGGTCGAGGACACCGCCGCGACCACCGACGAGGAGCTCGCGGGCATCGACATCGCCCTCTTCTCGGCCGGCGGCACCATGTCGAAGGAGCAGGCTCCCCGGTTCGCGGCGGCCGGCGCCGTCGTCGTCGACAACTCCAGCGCCTGGCGCAAGGACCCCGACGTCCCGCTGATCGTCTCCGAGGTCAACCCCGAGGCCGCGCAGAGCCCGCCCAAGGGCATCATCGCCAACCCCAACTGCACCACCATGGCCGCGATGCCGGTGCTCAAGGTGCTCCACGACGCCGCCGGGCTGAGGAGGCTCGTCGTCTCCACCTACCAGGCGGTGTCCGGCTCGGGCCTGGCCGGCGTGGACACGCTGAACGATCAGGTGACCGGCAACATCGGCGCGGGCCACGAGCTCGTTCACGACGGGCGGGCGCTGAGTGTGGACGACACGGGGCCCTACACCGCGCCCATCGCGTTCAACGTGTTGCCGATGGCGGGCGCGCTGGTCGACGACGGATCCGAGGAGACCGACGAGGAGCAGAAGCTGCGCAACGAGTCGCGCAAGATCCTCGGCCTGCCCGAGCTGCGCGTCGCCGGGACCTGTGTGCGCGTACCCGTGTTCACCGGCCACACGCTCAGCATCAACGCCGAGTTCGAGCGGGACATCACCCCGGAGCAGGCGCGCGAGCTGCTGTCCACGGCCGCGGGCGTGAAGGTCGTGGACGTGCCGACCCCGCTGGACGCCGCGGGCATCGACGAGTCGCTGGTGGGCCGCATCCGCCAGGACTTCTCGATCGAGGGCAACCGCGGGCTCAACCTCATGGTCTCGGGCGACAACCTGCGCAAGGGCGCGGCGCTCAACACCATCCAGATCGCCGAGTTGCTGGTGAAGTGACGCCCCGGCGCGTGGGTTAGCGGCCGCGGGCCCGGCCGTCTGGGACGACGACGACAACGCCCCCGGCCTCACCATCGACGAGCCGCCGCCCGGTCACGCAGACCGGGCGGCGGCTCGTGCGTGTGCATGGGCGAGCGGTGGACCGGGGGAGCACCCGCCACTACCTTTGCCCGGTCCGAGAAACCAACCGGGAGCCGCGTGCTCCCAGACGGAACAGGTGACGTACACATGCACGTACTGTCCAGCAGGGTCCACACCATCATCGGCCTGATCGTCGGCGCGGTCCTGGTGATCGCGCCGTGGATCTTCGGGTTCGCGGACGTCGAGGCGGCCACGTGGTCGGCGGTCATCATCGGCGTGGTGATCTTGTTGAGCGAGCTGACCACGACGAGCCCCGTCAGCCCGATGAAGCTGGTCCCCATGCGCGTCCATGTGTGGATGGACGTCCTGGTAGGCCTGGTCCTCGCGGCGTCGCCGTGGATCCTCGGGTTCGCCGATGAGGACCTCATCGTCTGGCTGCCGCACCTCCTCGTGGGTATCGGCGTGATCGGGTACGCCCTGCTCACCCGAACGGATGACGACGTCGTGCCCGACAGGGCCCGTGAGCCGCACTCGACCAGCGGGCTCTGACCTCGAGCGACCGCACTGGACGGCCCGCTGCCCGGCTACGCGTCGGGCGGCGGGCCGTCAGTACCCGCGGCCGTACTCGACGACGGACAGCAGGTCCTCGCCGTCGCCGAACCTGCGGAGGTTCTCCGCGAGCGGCCCGGCCATCTCCTCGGTGAGCCGCCCGGCGGGGTTGGCGACGTGGGGGGTGATCACCACGTTCTCGAGGCCGAACAGCGGGTCGTCCGGAGCGGGCGGTTCGGGATCGGTCACGTCGAGTGCGGCTCCCCCGATCAGGCCCGTGGTGAGCGCGCGGTAGAGGGCGGCCTGGTCGATCAGGGGCCCGCGGGCCACGTTGACGATCCAGGAGTCCGGGCGCAGCAGGGCCAGGGTGCGGTCGTTGATCAGGTGACGGGTCTCCGGGGTGTCGGGCGCGGCCAGCACCACGTGGTCGGCCCGGCCGAGCACCTCC
>NZ_JAALDV010000036.1:0-22939 GCF_014145045.1 Dietzia sp. DQ12-76 | reverse complement strand
CGACGCGGTCGCGCCCGCGTCGTCGGGGGCGGTCTCCCCGACGGGGGCCTCCGACCCGGTCGGGTATCCGGCCGACCCGCCGAAGCCCGGCGCAGGGGTGGAACCCTTGGGTGCCGGGCCGCTCCCGGGTCCGTCGCTCGACTCGGTCATCGCCCTCTACTCCTTCTCGGACGCGGCATCGCGCCGGTCGTCGTCGTCGGGCTCGTCGGCGTTGCGGGCGATCGCCAGCAGCGCGTCGTTCTCCGCCAGGTTCATCAGACGCACGCCCTTGGTCTGACGGCCCGCCTTGCGGACCTGTTTGGCGAACGTTCGGATCACGCCACCACTGGAGGTGATGGCGTAGAGCTCGTCCTGCAACTCCACGATCGTCGCACCCACGAGCTTGCCGCGCTTGGGATCGAACATGAGCGTGAGCACGCCCTTTCCGCCCCGGCCCTGGGCCGCGTACTCGGCGAGCGCGGTGCGCTTGGAGTACCCGCGCTCGGTGGCCACCAGGAGGAAGAGCTGGTTCTCGTCCATCTCCGAGCGGACGACCGACATGCTCAACAGCGCGTCGCCGTCATTGAACCGCATCCCCATGACACCGGACGTGGCCCGTCCCATGGGACGGAGCGTGTCGTCGTTGGCGTGGAAGCGGATCGACTGACCCTTCTCGGAAACCAGGAGGAGGTCGTCCTCGGGGCCGGCGAGCGCCGCACCCACGAGTTCGTCACCGTCACGGAGGTTGACGGCGATGAGGCCGCCCGACCGCGGGGAGTCGTAGTCCTCGAGACGCGACTTCTTGACCAGGCCGTTGCGGGTGGCCAGCACGAGGTACGGAGCGTCCTGGTAGCCCTTGATCCGGATGACCCCGGCGATCCGCTCCTCCGGCTGGAACGCCAGGAGATTGGCCACGTGCTGTCCCCGCGCGGTGCGGCTGGCCTCCGGGAGCTCGTAGGCCTTGACCCGGTAGACCCGGCCCTTGGTGGTGAAGAACAGCAGCCAGTCGTGGGTGGAGGAGACGAAGAAGTGCCGGACGATGTCGTCCTGCTTGAGCTCCGCGCCGCGCACACCCTTGCCGCCACGCTTCTGGGCGCGGTAGAGGTCCGTGCGGGTCCGCTTGGCGTACCCGGTCTCGGTGATGGTGACGACGACGTCCTCGCGGGCGATCAGGTCCTCGTCGGTGACGTCGCCGTCGGCGGGGATGATCACCGTGCGGCGGTCATCGCCGTACTTCTCGACGATCTCGCGCAGCTCGTCGCCGACGATGGCGCGCTGACGCTCGGGGCGGGCGAGGATGTCCTTGTAGTCGGCGATCTCCAGCTCGATGGCGGCGAGCTGGTCGACGATCTTCTGCCTCTCCAGAGCCGCGAGACGACGCAGCTGCATGTCGAGGATGGCCTGGGCCTGGTCGTCGTCGATGTCGAGGAGGTCCTTGAGGCCCTCCCGCGCGATGTCGACGGTCTGTGATCGACGGATCAGCGCGATGACCTCGTCGAGCGCGTCGAGTGCCTTGACCAGTCCGCGCAGGATGTGGGCGCGTCGCTCGGCCTCGTCCAACAGATACTGGGTGCGCCGGACGATGACCTCGATCTGGTGCGCGACGTACAGGCGAACCAGCTGGTGGATCGGGAGCGTCCGCGGCACACCGTCGACGATCGACAGCATGTTGGCGCCGAACGAGGTCTGCAGCTGTGAGTGCTTGTACAGGTTGTTCAGCACGACCTTGGCGACGGCGTCACGCTTGAGCGTGATGACGATCCGCAGACCCACACGGTCGGACGACTCGTCGTCGATCTTCGAGATGCCGGCGATCTTGCCGTCGCGCAGCTGCTCGGCGATCGACAGGATCATGTTGTCCGGGTTGACCTCGTAGGGCAGCTCGGTGATCACGATGATGGTGCGGTTGCCGTCCTCCTCGATGGAGGTCTTGCCGCGCATCCGGATCGACCCTCGCCCGGTGGTGTAGGCGTCCTTGATGCCCTGGTCGCCGACGATGAACCCGTGGGTCGGGAAGTCGGGTCCCTTGATGAATCCCATGCAGGCGTCGAGCGCCTCCTCGTCCCCGGCGTCCGGGTTCTCCAGAACCCAGTAGACGGCCTCGGCGACCTCACGGAGGTTGTGCGGCGGAATCTTGGTGGCCATCCCCACCGCGATGCCACTGGATCCGTTGATCAGCAGGTTCGGGACCCTGGACGGCAGGACCGCCGGCTCCGTGGTCTTGCCGTCGTAGTTGGGCTGGAAGTCGACCGTGTTCTTGTCGATGTCCCGCACCATCTCCATGGCGAGCGGGGTCATCTTGCACTCTGTGTAGCGCATCGCGGCCGCGCCGTCGTTGCCGCGCGAACCGAAATTGCCCTGGCCGTCGACCATCGGGTAGCGCATCGCCCAGGGCTGGGCGAGCCGGACCAGGGTGTCGTAGATCGCCGAGTCACCGTGGGGGTGGTAGTTACCCATGGTGTCGGCGACGGGCTTCGCGGATTTGACGTAGCTGCGGTCGGGCCGGTAGCCGTTGTCCCACATCGCGTAGAGGATGCGACGGTGGACGGGTTTGAGGCCGTCCCGGACGTCCGGGAGCGCCCGCCCGACGATGACGCTCATCGAGTAGTCGATGTAGCTTCTCTGCATCTCCGCCTGGATGTCGACCGGCTCGATGCGGTCGTGTCCCCCGGCGTCGGGCGGCAACGTCGTGTCCGTCATGGGCTCCTCTTCGGTTCCTCGTCGCGCTGGCTTCTCTCGCAGACGATGTCGCGGGCACACGCGTGCTCAGACGGCGGCCGTACGACCCACCCAGTCTATAGGTCCTGCGGAAACGGGCTCGAGGGCACGCCTCGGCCACCCGATTATCACCTCGTCGTCAGGCCCACGGTCCGTGTCGTCCCTGTGTCCGGCGTCGTCTCGACGGATTTCCGCGCCCGCGCGATGTGGCGCACGTAACATTTCCGTCATGTCGCCAGTCCTCAGTGAACCCGGCCTCCGCACTCGTCGTCTCGTGGCGGTGGCAGGAGCCGCGGTCTTCGCGCTCGTCAGCGGCGTCCTCGCGACCGCTGGCGCGCAACCCTCGACACCGGTGAGCGCGAACCGGGACAGCGTCCAGTTCGACCGACCGGGTGGCTTCTACGACACCCGGGGCCTCCCCGTCGGCGCCCCGGGAGAGGTCTTGAGAGCCGAGTCCTCCGGACTCCCCCTGGCCGTGTCCCTGCCGGGGCTCCCCGAGGTGCCCTCGCCGCTGCCCGCTCGCGCCCAGCGGATCGTGTACCAGTCCGCAGACGTCGACGGACGACCGGTCGCCACCTCGGGTGCACTGTACGACTCGACCGCACCGTGGAACGGTCCCGGCCCACGGCCCACCATCGTGATCGGTCCCGGCACGCAGGGTCAGGGCGATGCGTGTGCTCCGTCCCGGCATCTCGAGACCGCGCTCGGCGTGAACCCGCAGACCGGGGGCGCGGTGCCCTCGTACGAGCAGGCGTTCGCGCTGGTCCTGGCCGCCCAGGGCTTCCGGGTGATGGTGATCGACTACATCGGCCTCGGTACTCCAGGCGTCCACACCTATTCCGACCGGGTGGAACAGGCGCATGCCATGCTGGACGGCGCCCGGGCCGCACGCGCTCTGAGCGGGGACGCTCCGGTGGTGTTCTGGGGCCACTCCCAGGGTGGAGGTGCCTCCGCGGCCGCTGCGGAACTCGCACCCGTGTACGCCCCGGACGTCGACCTGCGGGCCGCCTACGCCTCCGCTCCCCCGGCGGATCTGCTAGCTGTGCTCGACCATATCGACGGGTCCACGCTCACCGGCGCGATCGGGTACGCCATCAACGGGATGTCCCAGCGCTTTCCCGCCGTCCGGGAGGTGGTCGACCGCCAGGTCAACGACGCCGGGCGGGTCGCGCTCGCAGACATCGCGGGTCTGTGCACCCTCGACCTGCGCTCCGCGTACGGCATGCGTACCACTCACGAATGGACACACTCGGGCCGCAGCCTCGGAGAGCTGATCCGCTCCGAGCCCGAGGCGCTGCGGGTCCTCGATCATCAGCGGATCGGCCGACTCCGGCCGGACGTCCCGGTGATGGTGGCCGGGGGGGTCCACGACGACATCATCCCGCTTCGGCAGGTCGAGCAGCTCGCCCGCGACTGGTGCGAACAGGGAGCGGCCGTGCACTTCCGCTATGAGACGACCCCGCCCGTCGCCGGCGTCACGCACGCCGCGGCGGCCGTGACCAACTTCCCGGCAGCCCTGGATTTCGTCACCCGCCGGCTGGCAGGTGAGCTCGCCCCGAACGACTGCGGGAGCCTGTGACGCAGGGGATCAGACGTCGAGGAAGCGGACGTCGCGAGCGTTGCGGGTGATGAAGTTGCGACGCGCGTCGACGTCCTCGCCCATGAGGATCGAGAACAGTTCGTCGGCGGCGGCGGCGTCCTCGAGGGTGACCAGGCGGAGCGTACGGACCGTCGGATCCATGGTCGTCTCCCACAGTTCCTTGGGGTTCATCTCACCGAGACCCTTGTAGCGCTGGATCCCGTCCTCCACGTTGATCTTGCGCTTCTTCTCCAGACCGATCTTCAGGAGCTCGTCGCGCTCCCGGTCCGAGTACGCGAAATCCGGCTCGCCCTTACCCCACTTGAGCTTGTACAGGGGCGGCTGCGCCAGATAGACGTTTCCGTTCTCCACCAGTGGCCTCATGAAGCGGAACAGCAGGGTGAGCAGAAGCGTGGAGATGTGTTGACCGTCGACGTCGGCGTCGGCCATCAGCACGATCTTGTGATAGCGCAGCTTCTCGAGGTCGAACTCCTCGTGGATACCCGTACCCAGGGCTGTGATGATGGCCTGGACCTCGGTGTTCTTGAGGACCTTGTCGATCCGGGACTTCTCGACGTTGATGATCTTCCCGCGCAGCGGCAGGATCGCCTGGAACATCGAGTCCCGACCCGACTTGGCCGAGCCCCCGGCGGAGTCACCCTCCACGATGTACAACTCGGATTTGGCCGGGTCCTTCGACCGACAGTCGGCCAGCTTTCCGGGGAGCCCCCCGATGTCGGTCGCCGACTTCCGGCGGACCATCTCACGGGCCTTGCGCGCGGCGACGCGGGCCTGGCTCGAGGCGATGCCCTTGTTGACGATCACCCTGGCCTCGGCGGGGTTGGCCTCGAACCAGTGACCGACGTGTTCTGCGACCTGCCGCTGAACGAAACCCTTGACCTCGGTGTTGCCCAACTTCGTCTTGGTCTGCCCCTCGAACTGCGGGTCGGAGATCTTGGCCGAGATGACTGCGGCGAGACCCTCGCGGATGTCGTCCCCCGTGAGATTGGGGTCCTTCTCCTTGAGCAGTTTCTTGTCGCGCGCGTACTTGTTCACCAGCGAGGTCAGCGCAGCGCGGAAGCCCTCTTCGTGGGTTCCGCCCTCGTGGGTGTTGATCGTGTTGGCGAAGGTGTGGACCGATTCCGAGTACCCGGAGTTCCACTGCATCGCGACCTCGACCTCGTGGCCCGTGCCCTTGCCTTCGAAGTAGAGGATCGTCGGGTGGATCGCGGTCTTGGACTTGTTGATCGCCGTGACGTAGTCCTTGAGGCCCTCGGGGTAGTGGAAGGTGCGCTTGCGCTCGCGGACCTTGGCCGCGTCGGGGGCCTCGGTGGTCTGGGTCTCGGACCGTTCGGCCGCGTCGGCGGCGTCGGTGGCCCCCTCGACGAACGCCTTCTCCGCGTCCACCGCGTGCTCGAGGTCCGACCCCTCGTCGGAACCGGGCGCGGAATCGGATCCACGACCTTCGCTGTCCGCGATGGCGTCGAGTTCGGCGGCCTGCTCCGCGCGTGACCGTCGATCGGTCAACGTGATGGTCAGACCCTTGTTGAGGAACGCCATCTCCTGGAGACGTCGGGCGACCACGTCGAAGTCGTACTCGGTGGTCTCGAAGATCGACGCGTCCGCCCAGAAGCGGACGCGGGTCCCGGTCCCCTCCGCGGGGCCGGCGTCCACGAGCTCCTCGGGCTCCGCCATGTTGAAGTCCTGCTGCCACAGGCGTCCGTCACGCTTGATCTGTACCTCGACCCGCGTGGACAGAGCGTTGACCACCGAGATTCCCACACCGTGGAGTCCACCGGAGACCGCGTAGGAGTCGGAATCGAACTTGCCGCCGGCGTGCAGCTGGGTCATCACGACCTGCACGGTGGGCATGCCCTGTTCGTGCATCTCGACGGGGATGCCGCGCCCGTCGTCGATCACCTCGACGCCGCCGTCCTCGAGCAGGGTGACCTTGACGCCCGTCGCGTGACCGGCCATGGCCTCGTCGATCGAGTTGTCGACCACCTCCCAGATCAGGTGGTGCAGACCGCGGGGCCCGGTCGAGCCGATGTACATGCCCGGACGCAGCCGGACGGCCTCGAGTCCTTCGAGAACGGTGATCGACGACGCACCGTAGTCGTTCGCGCCCTGCGTGCTGGCCTTGCTCTTGGCGTCCGCCACGTGCGAACTCCTCGCGTCTCGGGGGTCTGGGACCGGCCCAGTCTACCTGCGACAACCCTCGTGGGGTCCCCGGGCTCGCCAACACGCCCCGATGGACGCCCACCGGGTCCCGCCCGTCAGCCGTAGGTGTCCCGGGGTCCGCGACCGGACACGTGCAACGGGCCCTTCCGCCAACTCGGCTTGTCGGGCCCCTCGATCCTGAGGCGCCGGACGTGACCCGGCCCCATGGCCGCGGCGATCTTGCGGAGGATGTCGGCCGCCACGAGCCGGAGCTGGGTCGCCCACGCGGTGCTGGAGGCGCGGACGTACAACACACCCTCCTCCAGTCGCTCCGGGGTCGCGTGCGCGGACACGTCCTCCCCGACGATGCGGTCCCACTCCGCGAACAGCCTGCCGGTGGCGACCTTGTCGTCCCATCCCCGCCTCCTGGCGACCTGGCCGACGAGCCGCCCGAGCGGCTGGGGATCCCAGGGGTCGGCGCCCGAACCGGTCCAGCCACGTCTGCGCAGGCGCTTGCCGCCCCCTACCGGTCCGGTTCGGCCGCGCCCGATCTGCTTGCCGTCCGCCCGGGCACGACTCCGAGCCTCCTCGAGGGCCTGTCTGGCGATGTCATAACCACGTTTCGGCTCCTCAGACGGTGCTATCGGCCGCCCGGCATGGTCATCGGTCACTAGTGCACCCCACTGTCCGTCGCCGTGATAACCGAATGACGACCGGCTCCCTGGCCCGTCATCACCACGTCATGACGGGTCCCCCTCAGACCGTCCGGCACGTCGTCGCCGACCGCCGCCGTCACCAGGACCTGTTCCACCCCGGTCGCGGCCTCGGCGAGAGCTGCTCGACGATGCCGGTCGAGTTCCGCGAACACGTCGTCGAGGAGCAAAACGGGTTCGACCCCGTCCGCGCGGAACAACTCCAGTGACCCGAGGCGCAGCGCCAGGGCGAACGACCACGTCTCGCCGTGGCTCGCGAAGCCCTTGGCCGGTTCGTCGCCCAGGGACAGGACCACCTCGTCCCGGTGCGGCCCGACGAGCGACATCCCCCGGTCGATCTCGTCCTGACGCCGGCGGCCCAACTCGGAGAGCAGGACCGCTTCGACGAGTTCCGGATCGGCGAGCTCGGCCTCGTCCGGTGGGGTGGCGACGCGGAACCGGTAGGCCAGGTCCGCCGGTCGGGACTCCGGAGCCAATCGCCGGTAGGCGTCGGCGACCAGCGGCCGTAGTTCGGCGAGCAGGGCGATCCGCCCCGCGACGATCCTCGCACCGAGGTGGGCGAGGCGGCCGTCCCACACGTCGAGGGTCTCGAGCGCCGCGTCCGCGCCCTCTCCCCTCCCGCGGCGCAGGACGCCGGAGGCGGACTTGAGCAGGGCGGAGCGCTGCCGGAGCACCGAGGAGTACTCGGTGAGGACACCCCCGTGGGCGGGCCGACGCTGGACCTGGAGCTCATCGAGCAGCTTCCGCCGCTCGGCGGGCTCCCCCCGGACCAGTGCCAGGTCCTCGGGTGCGAACAGCACGGACTGCACCACGCCGAGGATGTCCCCGAGGCGGCGGCACGGCGAGGTGTTGAGCCGCGCGCGATTCGCTCTTCCGGAGTTGAGTGCCAGCTCGACGGTGAGTTCACGCCCGGCGTTGTGCGCGAGCGCGGCGATCATGGCCGTCTCCGCACCGGTCCGGATCATCGGAGCCTCGGTGGGCACCCGGTGGGATCTCAGGGTCGAGAGCACGCCCACGGCTTCGAGGACGTTGGTCTTCCCGTGCCCGTTGCGCCCCACCAGTGTGGTGACCCCCGGGTGCAGCTCCAGCTCGAGCAGCGGCCACGAGCGGAAGTCCAGAAGCCTGAGATGACGCAGGTGCATACCGGCGGTGTCGCGACAGCGCGGTCAGCCCGGCAGACGGACCGGCATGAGCAGATACGTGTGGTCCGACTCGACGGGCGCGATGGAACCGTCGGCCTCCGGGGAGGGCAGGGCCTCGGGCGCGGGCCGAAGGACCGCGGGCCGGCTGGCCTGGGTGAATCCGAACGCGACCCGGGCCGAATGCATGCTGCCGAGCCCGTCGAGCAGGTAACCGGGGTTGAACGCGATGGTCAGGGGCTCACCGAGGAAGTCGACCGGGAGGGTCTCGGAAGCCTGAGCCGCGTCGTCGCCGCCCGCGGAGAGTGCGACCTCCCCGTCCGAGAACGCCATCCGGACCTGCACTCCCCGGTCCGCCACCAGGGCGACTCGCTTGATGGCCTGGACCAGGTCGTCGACCTGGACGAGGGCCATCGAGGTGTGTTGGGTGGGCAGGAGTTGGCGCACCTTGGGGAACTCGGCGTCGAGCAACCGGGTCGTGGTGCGCTGGCCGGACACCAGGACCCCCATGATGCCGTCCGCGCCCACCTCGGAACCTGCCCCCAGGCTCAGATCGACTCGCCCTCCCTGACCGGCTGACCGGGTCACGTCGGACAGGGTCTTGGCCGGGATCAGCACCTCGACCGACACGTCCTCGCGAGCGGGTTCCCATTCGAGATCCCGGATCGCGAGGCGGAACCGGTCGGTGGCGATGAGGGTGACACGAGGCCCCTCGATCTCCATCCGGATGCCGGTGAGCATCGGGAGCGTGTCGTCCTTGCCCGCCGCGACCGCGACCTGGGCCACCGCCTCGGAGAACGCGTCGACCGCGGCCGAGCCGGTGACCCCGGGCATCGCCGGGAGCTGCGGGTAGTCCTCGACGGGCATCGTGGGCAGGGTGAACTTGGCGGAGCCACAGGTGATGTACATCTTCTGCGCACTCACCGTCACCTCGACTGGACGGTCGGGAAGGGCCCGCGCGATGTCGGCCAGCAACCGGCCGGACACGAGGGTGCTGCCCGGTTCGGAGACCTCCGCCGGGACCGACACCTGTGCGGAGGTCTCGTAGTCGAATCCGGAGATCGTCAGACCGGAGTCCGCCTCGAGGAGCACGCCACCGAGAATCGGCACGGACGGTCGGGACGGGAGGGTCCGCGCGACCCAGGCCACCGAATCGGCGAAGTCCTCGCGGGTGACGCGGAACGTCGGATCCGTGATCTCCATCGGTGACCTCTTTCTGGGCGGGGTGCACGCCGCCGGCATCCGGACGGCGGGCCTGTTCGCGGCGGTGGCAACTGTGTTCGCTGGTGTCGTTGACTGGCGTCCGACGGGGTCCGGCGGATCATCTCCATGAGAGTAACCGCTCGCACCGACGGTGGACACACGGACTCCTGTAACCCGGTCAAGCAGGCTCGCCGTTCCACATCCCTACTTCTTACAAGAACTCTAGAGAGAGACAAGAAGTAGTAGTAGGTCCTGTGAATTTGTGAACCGACGGCTGTCTGTGCAGGTCAGAGCCAGATCATGCATGTGGACCGATCCGGCTCATCTTGTGACTTGCCCGAGACGACAGTGGAATCACCTGTCTCGGTCCACCGTCTGTCCACCGTCGGTCCACAGAAAACCACAGGGTTGTCCACAGCTGTGAAGGGTGATGCCAGTGGTGTGAGGGGGGTCACATATGGGTATCGGTGCGCGTCGGCTCCGCCCAGCGGGTGGGGTTCTCGTTCCGGACGGCAGTGGTAGACGGGCGGTCCGAGACGGCGGCGCAGCGCCCCGGACGCCGGGCTCGGGGCTGGCGGACGCGGTTCGGCGGGCAGGGGCCCGAGACGTGCCAGGAGGATGGTCGGAAGGCGGTCAGAGGGACCGCGAGCGTTCCTTGATCCGGGCGGTCAGTTCCTGGATCTGGTCGTACATCCGGCGGTCGTCCTTGATCTCCTTGAGGATCTTGCGCTGGGCGTACATGACCGTGGTGTGGTCCTTACCGCCGAAGGTGACCCCGATCTTGGGCAGCGAGAGGTCGGTGAGCTCTCGGCAGAGATACATGGCGATCTGTCGGGCGCGCGAGAGGGACCGCGTCTTCGAGGTGCCGCAGAGCTCGTCGATGCTGGTCGAGAAGAACTCCGCGGTGACCGCCATGATCGTCGCTGCGGAGATCTGCAGGGAGTCGTCGTCCGAGACGACGTCGCGGAGGACGACCTCCGCCAACGGGACGTCGATATCGTGTCCGTTGAGGGAGGCGAACGCGACGACTCTGATCAACGCTCCCTCGAGCTCGCGGATGTTGCGTTGGACCCGGGTGGCGATGAGCTCCAGGACGTCCCGCGGGACGACGTAGTTCTCCGACTTGGCCTTCTTGTCGATGATCGCGATGCGCGTCTCGAGCTCTGGAGGCTGGATGTCGGTGATCAGACCCCACTCGAACCGGGTACGCAGCCTGTCCTCGAGTGGCTGGAGCTGTTTGGGGGGACGATCGGAGGAGATCACGATCTGCTTCTGCGCGTTGTGGATCGTGTTGAAGGTGTGGAAGAACTCCTCCTGCACCTGTTCCTTACCGATCAGGAACTGGATGTCGTCCACCAGGAGGATGTCCGCCTCGCGGTACCGCTTCTTGAACATGTTCTGGCGGCCGTCGCGCACGGAGTTGATGAAGTCGTTGGTGAACTCCTCCGTCGAGACGTACTTGACCTTCTGCTCGGAGTACATCCGCAGGGAGTAATGCCCGATGGCGTGGAGCAGGTGCGTCTTCCCTAGCCCCGACTCTCCCCAGATGAACAGCGGGTTGTACGCCCGTGCGGGGGCCTCGGCCACCGCGAGTGCGGCGGCGCGAGCGAACCGGTTCGAGTTGCCCTGGACGAAAGCGCTGAACGTGTATCGCTCATTGAGACCCGGGGCGGTCGCCGCTGACAGGGCCTCGTCGCGATCGCTGCCGTGCAGCAGCCGTTCCGCTGCGATCTGCTCTTCGGTCATCCGCGTGGGACGAGGGGTGGAATCGGCCTGGGCCTGCTCCGGCACCGGTCGGTGGATGTCGTCGACGTCGATCGGTGGCTCGTCGACGTCGACGTGGTTGCGCTGGCCGGCGAGCGAAGTGTCGACCTTGACCGCCAGATCGACCGGTTCTCCGAGTTGGGAGCTCAGCGCCCTGGTGATCGGTCCGCGGAGGATCGATTCGATGTTGTCCCTCGCGAACGCCGACGGGGCGGCGAGCATCGCGAATCCGTTGACCACGGCGATGGGTTGGACGAGGCGTAGCCAGGCCTGTTGCTGGCGGGACAGAGCCGGGTTGTCGTCGCTCGCCAGAGAGGGGTCGGTCAGTTTGTCGAGAACCGCGCTCCACACGTGTTCGAGATCGGGAGACACGGTGTGCGGTCTCCTCTCGTCGATGGGAAGCGGTTGCGGGGCACCGGGCGATCTGACCCGACCGGGCACCACACTCTATCCACAGGCTCCGACCCAGGTCTACTGAGGTATCCACACGGTTGTCCACAGATGTGGAAGACAGACCGCCCCCGTTTGACGGGTTCGGACTGGGTGGTGCGAAGGTGGGATCTCGTGCGTCGTCGTTCTACGTGGGTTCTGCGTGGTCGTTCTGCATTGTCGTGACGTTAGGCGGCCCCCGTGGGGCTCGATGATGAATGACGGTAACAACACCGTGAACTCGTGGGCAACCCTCAAGATCAACTGGAGGGCGGATGTCAAGCACCGACGGTCCCGGCGTGTTGCGGTGGCCAGCGAGATGGTACGGATGGTGCCTGTGGTTTCGAGCGGTTTGGTGGGCACGCCGTCATGCGCGTAATCTTGAACGGTCTGTCGCGCGCCTGAGGGGCGCGCGTCGCGTCGCGGTACCGCCCGACAGCGGTGTTTCGACGTCATCAGGAACCGGATCGGGCGCACACGAGGCGCCTACTTCACGTGAGGAGCCAGCCATGGCCAAGGGCAAGCGGACTTTCCAGCCGAACAATCGTCGTCGTGCCAAGGTGCACGGATTCCGGCTCCGGATGCGCACCCGCGCCGGCCGCGGCATCGTCGGCGCCCGTCGCCGCAAGGGCCGCGCCTCGTTGACGGCCTGATCCGGGTCGGGGTGGCGTGTGCTTCCCAGGACCCATCGGCTCCACCGGTCCGCTGATTTCGCGGCGGTGGTGCGAAGGGGTGCCAGGAAGGGCCGCCGGACCATGGTCGTACACGCCCACGTGGACTCCTCCGATGTCCGCGTGGGCGGACCTCGTTTCGGCCTGGTCGTCAGTAAAGCCGTCGGGGACTCGGTGACCCGCCACCGTGTCAGCCGGCGGCTTCGTCACATCGCATCGGAAGTCCTCCCCGGGCTCGATTCCGATCTCCTGGTTGTGGTCCGGGCCAATCCGGCTGCCGCCTCGGCCTCCCACGCCGATCTACTCCGCGACATGCGGACCGGTCTCACCTCCGCCGTGTCGCGGGCCCGGGAGGCAGGGCGATGACCGAGAGCCGACAGGGCCCCGTCGCCCGGATACTGCTGTGGTTGCTCGACTTCTATCAGAAGGGCATCTCGCCGCTGACCCCGCCGAGCTGCAGGTTCGAACCCACCTGCAGCAACTACGCTGTCGAGGCGGTTCGAGTGCACGGCGCGTGGTACGGGACGTGGCTCGCGGTGTGGCGTCTGCTGCGGTGCGGACCGTGGACTCCCGGCGGTTGGGATCCGGTCCCCGAACCCCGCGCCCCTGACCATTCCGGGGGCCACCAGCATCCCGACAATCCCGAACGAAGCTAGGACTCCACCACCGATGTCGTTCATCACCGACCCTCTGGTCTACTACCCGATCTCCGGGATCCTCTGGTTCTGGCACAAGATCTTCGCGTTCCTCGGGGGGTTCCTCCCCTGGGTGGAGGCACCGGATTCCAACGGCGCCATCTGGGCACTCTCCGTGATCTTCTTGGTGGTGACCCTCCGCATCCTGCTGTTCTGGCCGGCGGCCAAGCAGATCCGTTTCTCGCGGAAGATGCAGGAGATGCAGCCGCGGATGAAGGAGCTGCAGAAACGGTACAAGAACGACCGGGAGAAGCTGGCGACCGAAACACGGAAGCTGCAGAAGGCCGAGGGGTTCAACCCCGTTCTGGGATGCCTGCCGATGTTCATCCAGATCCCGGTGTTCCTCGGTCTGTTCCACGTCCTGCGGTCCTTCAACCGGATGGGGAACAACTTCGGCGCCTTGGGGATGACCGCGGAGGAGACGCGGAACACCGGCAACTACGTCTTCAATGCGGACGAGGTCCAGAGCTTCCTCGACGCCCGGTTGTTCGGCTCTCCCCTGTCCTCGTTCATCTCCCAACCCGTCGAGCAGTTCCAGGCGTTCGTCGATCCCGGCGCGGCGCTGGATTTCCAGCGGTGGAACATCATCGTCGTCGCCATCCCGCTGATGATCATCTCGGCGGTCACGACCCACCTCAACGCGAGGATCTCGCTCTCGCGCCAGTCCCCTGAGGCCGCGGCGAACCCGCAGGCCAAGATCATGAACCAGTTGATGCTGTGGGCCTTCCCCATCGGCATCCTGGTCACCGGTGCGTTCTGGCCGCTGGCCATCCTCGTCTACATGGTCACCAACAACCTGTGGACCCTCGGTCAGCAGTACTACCTCTTCGAGAAGATGGCCAAGGAGGATGACGCCGCCGCCCTCAAGCGCCGTGAGGAGCAGAAGTCCCTCGCGCCCAGGGTCGGGGTGAAGCCCGTCAATCCGAAGAGGGGCCGGGGGTCCGCGGCGGGTACCGCCGTGGCGCCACAGGCAGCGGCCACTGGCGTCGCTTCGCCGGACGACGACGGTACGACAGCGGCCCCGGCGGTCGTCGGCGATGCTCCCGAGTCGGCTCCCGGCTCCGCCCCGAGGCCGGGTCAGAGACCTCAACGACCCGGCGGCCAACGCACCCGCCCCGCCCAGAAGGGTGGCGGCGGAGGCGGCAAGGGTAAGAAGAAGAAACGCAAGCGCTGACCCCGGGTCAGTGAGACGGCCGACAAGGTCCCCGATTCTCCGCGATCGGGGACCTTGTCCCATACTTGGGAGAGTTACTCGCCGGCCACGACGGGACCGGCGATCGGCGGTGATGACGGAGGCGGATCCATGTCGAAGAAGAACATCGAGGTGTCGGAGGAGCGTCTTGTCGAGGAGGGCGAGGTGGCCGGCGATTACCTCGAACAGCTCTTGGACATCTTGGATTTCGACGGGGACATCGATCTCGACGTCGAGGGTGACCGCGCGGTCGTGAGCATTGACGGCGGTGAGGACCTCGATCTCCTCGTGGGATCGGACGGCTCGGTTCTGGACGCGGTCCAGGAGCTGACCAGGTTGGCCGTCCAGCAGGAGTTGGGCGATCGAAGTCGGTTGATGTTGGACATCTCGGGATGGCGGGCCGCCAAGCGGGAGGCACTGACGGAGGCCGGCCGGGTGGCTGCGCAACGGGTGCTCGAGACGGGGGAGTCCGAGGAACTCGAACCGATGACGCCGTTCGAGCGGAAGATCATCCACGACGCGATCGCGGAGATCGACGGCGTGTCGTCGGACTCGACGGGCGCCGAGCCGAATCGAAGGGTCATTGTGTTGCCGGAGTGACTTCTCGTTTGAGGCCGTGGGTCCGCGGGAGGTGGCTCGGCGGGATGTGCAGGGGCGTGGGCGGGCAGCCCGCGCCCCTGTGTCGTGCGCGGGCGGTGGCCGGGAGCGGCGACGTCTTACACGTGTGTTATTCCGACGTGGTTTCACGTGAAACCGGTCGGTCCATCTGCCGAATACGGATGTGGGGAAGATGAATAGGGACACTGCCGGAGAAACGACACGTGACGGCGAGCGAGGTGATCGTGTGACAGATCCCCCGGGCGAGGTCTCGGAGGAGACCCCGCCCTCTCCTGTGGCGGAGGATGCTGCCGGGGTGCCGGAAGGGGCGGAGTCGGTCTTCGGTGACCGCCTCGAGCTCGCCGAGAAGTATGTCCGGTTCCTGGCGACCGCGGGCCTGGAGCGAGGATTGATGGGGCCCCGCGAACGCCCACGTCTGTGGGACCGGCACGTCCTCAACAGCGCGGCCGCCGCCGCTGCGCTGGCCGACGGCGAGACAGTGGTGGACATCGGGAGCGGGGCCGGACTTCCTGGTATCCCCCTGGCTCTCGCTCGTCCGGACCTCCGTGTGACCCTGGTCGAACCGCTGCTCCGTCGGTCCACGTTCCTCCAGGAGGTGGTCGACGATCTCGGGATAGACGTCCGGGTCGTCCGGGGACGAGCCGAGGAGAAGTCCGTCGTCGCCGAGGTGGGCGGAGCAGACGTGGTGACCTCCCGCGCCGTGGCCCCGCTGGCCAAGCTCGCCGGGTGGTCTGCGCCGTTGCTCCGATCGGGTGGGAGGATGGTGGCGTTGAAGGGGGCGTCCGCCGCCGACGAGGTGGAGAGGGACCGGCATGCGCTCCGGCGACTCGGGTTCGACGACGTGGAGGTCGAGATCGTATCCGCGCCGGATGCCGAGGAGACGAGGCTGGTCATCGCTACCCTCACGACTAGAGTGGGTAGCCGTGGCAGTCGCTCCCGCGTGCGTGGTTCTCGTGGTGGGCGGTGACTGCATGGCTCGCGGGGGTGGATGTCGGTTTCACGTGAAACACTGACAACGCGCCCATACGCCGTGAAGACCTCTGGGCCCCACTTGCCCTCACACGTAGTTGAAAGGTGACGGATGTCCGAACACGAGACGCCGATCTTCGCCGCCGCGCGGCAGGCGAACGAGCTTCTGCACGGGGACTCTCCCCCGCTGTCCAGGCCATCCCATCCCCGGATCATCACCATCGCCAACCAGAAGGGCGGCGTGGGAAAGACCACCTCGACAGTCAATCTCGCGGCGTCTCTCGCGCTCGGTGGACTCGGGGTCCTGGTGATCGACATGGACCCGCAGGGAAACGCCAGCACCGCACTCGGAGTGGACCACCGGGAGGGGACGCCGTCGAGCTATGAGCTTCTGATGTGGGAGAGCGCTGTGGAGGATCTCATGCAGCGCAGCCCGCACGCTGAGCGGCTGTTCTGTATCCCGGCGACGATCGATCTGGCGGGTTCGGAGATCGAGTTGGTCGGGCTGGAACACCGGGAACGCCGGCTCGCCGAGGTCCTCAACATGGACGACCTGGTGTCCTTGGGTATCGACTACGTCTTCCTCGACTGTCCGCCCTCTCTGGGGCTGCTCACCGTGAACGCCATGGTGGCCGCCAGTGAGGTCCTCATCCCGATCCAGTGCGAGTACTACGCCCTCGAGGGTGTCGGCCAGCTGCTGCGCAACGTGGAACTGATCCAGCAGCACCTCAACCGGGAACTCCGGATCTCCACCATCATGCTGACGATGTATGACGGACGCACCAAGCTCGCCGAACAGGTCGCGGGAGAGGTCAGGAACCATTTCGGCGCCGCCGTCCTGCGGACTGTGATCCCACGCAGCGTCAAGGTGTCTGAGGCGCCCGGGTACGGGATGACGATACTCCAGTACGACGCGGGATCCCGAGGGGCGCTGGCGTACCTGGATGCGGCGAAAGAGCTGAACGAGCGCAGTGATCGGGTGGCGTCACATGGTGAGGCCACCCGGGCATCGACCGGTACGGAGGGCACGCGATGAGTCAGCAACGGAGGGGCGGGCTCGGTCGTGGGCTGGCGGCGTTGATCCCCACCGGACCGGACGAAGGTCCGCGGTTGGGTAGCGACGCGGCAGACGTGATCCTCGGGCCGCGCAGCGGTGGGCCCAGGACCACTCCCCCGAAACCGCGGTCGACAGGGTCAGGCCCCGCCCCGTCCGCCACGGCATCCCCTGCGGGCTCGGGTGAACGACCGGCCGCCCAGAATGCCGACGACACCACGGTTTCACGTGAAACCGACGACTTGGTGGATCCGGGGGCGGTCTACCGTGAGATCGCCCCCTCCGCGATCGAACCCAACCCCAGACAGCCGCGGACTCACTTCGACGAGGAGGCACTGGCCGAGCTGGCACACTCGGTCAAGGAGTTCGGGCTCCTCCAGCCGATCGTCGTCCGCGAGATCGCGGCCGATCGTTATCAGCTCATCATGGGTGAAAGGCGGTGGAGGGCGAGCCAGCGGGCGGAGCTCCAGACCGTTCCGGCGATCGTCCGGCAGACCGACGACGAAGACCTGCTCCGGGACGCACTTCTGGAGAACATCCATCGGGTCCAGCTCAATCCCCTCGAGGAGGCGGCGGCATATCAGCAACTGCTCGAGGAGTTCGACGTCACCCAGGCCGAACTCGCGAACCGGATCGGTCGATCCCGACCGGCCATCACCAACAGCATTCGCCTCCTTCAGTTGCCGACCGCAGTCCAGCGCAGAGTGGCCGCGGGCGTCTTGTCGGCGGGACATGCGAGGGCACTCCTCGGAGTGGAAGCCGGGGTGTCGGCCCAGGACGAACTCGCAGCGCGGATCGTGGCGGAGGGCTTGTCGGTCCGGGCGACTGAGGAGATCGTCACGCTGCTGAACAGAGAGGGGAACGGCCCCGCCCCGACTACCTCCCCCACTCGTCAGGGCCGACGCCGGAACCCCGAGCTGGAGGCGGTCGCGGGCAGACTGTCCGACCGCTTCGAGACCTCGGTGTCCGTCACGATGGGCCGGCGTAAGGGACGGATCACCATAGATGTGGGGGACGCCGACGATCTCCACCGGGTCCTGACGCTGCTCGAGGGCGGGTCGCCGGGTCCGTCACGATGAACTCGATCCGACCACTCGACCTCTCGGCCGTGGACCAGTTGGGACCGCGTGCTCGCAGGTGCGTGTACTGGCAGACCGATGGGCAGCACAGCGACGATCAGCCGGGAGATCCGGAGTTCGAGAAGGAGGCCTGGATCTCGCACGTCTCCCTGGAATGGGGAGTGTGCGGTCAGGTCGCGCGTGAGGGTGACCGCGCGACCGGCGCTGCGTTCTATGCGCCGCCGGCCATGGTTCCTCGTGCAGCATGCTTCCCGACGTCACCGGTGGGCTCGGACGCCATCCTGCTGGCGGGGATGAGTATCGAAGATGGCGCGCCGGGCGGTGCTCCCACCTCGCTGCTCGACGCGGTGGTGTCCGACCTTCGCCGACGCGGCATCAAGGCGATCGAGGCATTCGGGATCTCGGCCTCGGATACCGGGGACGTATTGTCACGTGACATATGCGGTTCCGAGTCGTGCATCGCGCCGACCGGCTTCCTCGTCGAGCATGGTTTCACCGTGGTGGCCGAGCACGAGACCCATCCTCGACTCCGCCTCGACATCGAGAGCGATCACCTCTGGAAGGCCGACGTGGAGAGAGCGCTCGATCAGCTCTTCGCCGAGCGGGGATTCGCCACCAGGACTCTGCGGGTGTTGTCCGGGGCGACCGCGCGGCACGGTGAGGACATCCCGCTCGCGGCCCCTCAGGCCCCACGGGCGCGCCGTCAGTCCCGCTGACGCTGCTCGTAGTCGATCAGCTCGTTGACGGACATGGAACCCGTGGGGTGATCGTCCTCGTCGAGGAGGTAGAGACGCTTCACCCCGACCAGGATCGAGTCGACGATGGTGTCCTGGGCCGCACGGTCCCCGAGGATGGACAGATCACCGGGATTGTGGGCGTACCCCAGGACGATCTGGATGGAGGGCATCCGCGTCATCCGGAGAAGCGGCCAACTCCGCCCGTGGGTGCGACAGTCACGGAGGTCGGTACGACTGACGATCTCCCGCTGGATGAAGCCGGACAGAGCTTCCCCGAGCATCGACTCGGCTCCCAGGGAGTTGCCGAAGTAGAACGTGGCGATCCCGTTGCCGACCGGGTTGGGATGCCGGTCCAGGCGGAGAGAGATCATGAGATCGGCGTTGAACGCGTTGGCGATCTCGGCCCGTTCCGGGTCCGTCGGGATCATGGCCTCGGGTCGCGAGAGGAAGACCTCGACGCCGGCCTGGTTCATCCGCTCAGAGAGCCGGCGGGTGATGTCCCACAACAGTTCGGCATCCGTGATCGTTCCGAGCGGGGTGTCGATGCGGATCGGGTTCTCCGACCCGCTGGGCCCGGGATCCAGCACGATACGCTTGCCGGCGAGCATCGGGCCGGAGGTCCGCGCGCGCTCTCGTTCGACCAGCGACGAGACGTCGCCACCCTTGAACAGCGTCGAGAACTTGCTCAGGGTGTCAAGGGTCTCCGCGCCTACGACGCCGTCGGGGTGAAGACCGCAGTCCCTCTGAAAATCGGTCGCGGCGGCGTGGGTGAGAGGCCCGAAGGTCCCGTCGACCAGTCCCGCGTAGAAGCCGAGCTCACCGAGCCGTCGCTGGAACTGCGCGACGTCGTCCCCGGCCATGGGCTTGGAGACGATGTAACTGAGGTCGCGGGTCCCCAGAACGTAGGTGGCGTCGCGGAGCGCCGCCTGGGTCGACGGGCCCACGATGCCGTCAGAGATCAGTCCACGGGCTTGCTGGAACGCCAGCACGGCGGTCTCCAGATCGGCGTCGAAGACGGCATCGGTCCGGGCGAGGACCGAACCCGTCTCCGGCTCGGTGAGCCCGACGGAATCGATGTTGTGCAGCAGGCCCATACCCGCGAGGGTCGCCCGGATCGAGGCCACCTCGGGCCCACGGTCACCGCGTCGCCACGCCATGGTTCTCCTCCGCTCCACTCGACTGGGTACCCGGATGAACTTACCGCCTCAGGCGCGGACGTGCCCGGCACGCACCCGAGTGGGGCGGCGGCTAGAGCACGTCGCCGAGTTCGGTGCGCAGCGCGGACTTCGACTTGGCGCCGGTGATGCGCTTGACCGGCTTTCCCTCGGAGAACAGCAGCATCGCCGGGATGGCGGTGATCTGGTACTCGGCGGCGAGCTCCTGGTTGGTCTCCACGTCGACCTTGGCGACCGTCAGCTTGTCGGACTCCGCACCGGCGAGTTCGTCGAGAACCGGGGCCATCATCGTGCAGGGACGGCACCACGTGGCCCAGAAGTCCACCAGCACGGGCTTGGACCCGCTGGCGGCGAGGACGGACTCGGCGAAGTCGTCCTCGGTCACGTCGATGATGTTCGGGGTGTTCACGGCCATTGTGGTGGGTCCTTTCGGGGTGAGGTGTGCGGATCCGGGTGACGCGGTCTCAGGGGTCCGGAACGCCGGCGCTGGGTGTCAGGCCTGCTCGGCGAGCCAACGTTCAGAGTCGATCGAGGCGGCGCACCCCGAACCGGCAGCGGTGATGGCCTGCCGGTAGCGGTGGTCCACCAGGTCGCCGCAGGCGAACACACCCGGGATCGAGGTGGCGGTGGTCTGCCCTGTAAGCACGTAGCCGTCCTCATCGACCTCCACCTGGTCTCGGACCAACTCGGACCTCGGGTCGTGGCCGATCGCGACGAACATCGCCGCGGTCTCGAGTTCGCTGGTCTCGCCGGTGACGGTGTTGCGCAGACGCAGGCGCTCGACGGTTCCGCTGGCGCCGGAGAGGACCTCGTCGACCGTGGTGTTGAGGACGAACGAGATCTTCTCGTTCTCCTTCGCCCGCTCGAGCATGATCTTGGAGGCGCGGAACTCCTCCCGTCGGTGGACGACGGTCACGGATGAGCCGAACTTGGTGAGGAAGGTCGCCTCCTCCATAGCGGAGTCGCCACCACCCACGACGACGATCGGCTTGTCGCGGAAGAAGAATCCGTCGCAGGTCGCGCACGAACTCACGCCGCGCCCGAGGTACTCCTGTTCCCCGGGGACGCCGAGGTAGCGTGCGGCTGCGCCCATCGCGAGGATCACCGCGCGAGCCCGGTGCTCCTCCTGGCCCACCCGGACGATCTTGACCTCGCCGGCCAGGTCCATCGACGTCACGTCCTCCATGCGGAGGTCCGCGCCGAAACGTTCCGCCTGCTCCCGCATCTGCATCATCAGGTCGGGGCCCATCATGCCCTCCGCGAAGCCCGGGAAGTTCTCGACCTCCGTGGTGGTCATGAGCGCGCCGCCGAACTGCGAACCCTCGAACACCACAGGGGCGAGCTCGGCCCGGGCGGAGTAGATGGCGGCCGTGTACCCGGCCGGGCCGGATCCGACGATGATGACGTCGTGGAGGGTGTCGCTCATGGGTTTTTCGGGCTCCTTGGCGGGTGGGCGGTTGAACCGGATCTACTATGGCGACAACACCCTGCGGGTCCGTGTTGTTCCCTCAACCGGTGAGGGTGACCCCTTCGAGGAGCACGCTGAGCTTCGCCCTCCCCCGCGAACACCGGCTCTTGATGGTGCCGGGGCGGGTGTTGAGCAGGTGGCAGGCCTCGGCCACCGAGCAGCGGAGCATGTCGACGACGACGACCGCATCACGCTGGTCGGGCGGCAGCTCCGCCAGCGCCTCGGCGACGATGATCGCGTAGGCGGGATCCTGGTAGAAGTGATCTCGAAGTGAGATCTCCTCGTGCAGTCTGGGTGTCAGCTCGGAGTGGGTGCGCAGGCGCTGGGCCCGCATCTTGTCGAGGCAGGCGTTGACCACGATGCGGTAGAGCCAGCCCTGGACGGGACAGGCGTGGCGGAAGGTGTCCGCCTTCCGGTAAGCCGAGACGAGCGCGTCCTGCAGCGCCTCGGCGGCGTCCTCGCGGTTGAAGGAGGTCCGGATGGCCAGCCGCCACAGGTAGTCGTAGTGGCGCCGGACCAGGGCGGAGAAGGCGTCAGGGTCCCCGGCGACGTGTGCATCGAGGAGCTCGACATCGGTGAGCGGGGACCCGGCCGTGGTGATGGGGCGTCCCGTGACCGCGGAGAAGTCGTCGACGGCACTGGTGTTCACGGCGCTCACGTTAACGCGGAGCGTGCCCCGGTGGGGCTGCCACCTCGGCGACGGCGGCGAGGTCGGCGGCCCCCGGACGAGGTGGCCGCGGGGGCTCACCGGGTGAGTTGTACCTCGCTGATGGACGCGCTGAACGACTCGGGCCCGGAGGTTCCGAGTCTGGTGAACCACACGATCAGATACTCCGCGTCCTCGGGATCGTCGATCGTCACGGTGCCCGACCCATCCCGGATGGTCCCCTCACCGAGCAGGGTCGTGTCGTCGAGTGAGTCCGGCGAGGAGCTCTCGGCGATCCGTACCTCGAACTCCACCCCGTCGTCCGCCGAGTGCACCACCACGCGGCGGGTCTCCTGCTCGCCGTCGAGGGTCAGCAGGAGCCCCACCCCGGGCTTGTAGGCGGCTCCGCCGTCACCGAGTTGGTTGCGGTAGGTGTCGGTGGACCACGAGGTCGACCTGTCACCGTCGACGACGTTCGGGGCACTCGAGGAGTTCTCGGCGACGCCGGGTGACCCGGCGGGCTGCCACGACGTGACATCCAGGACCCTGACGGGTGTGGTGGGCGCCGCCCGGGTGGGCTCGGCCTCCCCCGTTTCCGAGCCGTCCGGGGTCGGCTGTTCGGTCGCCGCCGACCTGCTCTCCTGGGCGGCGCGTTCGATCGCGTCGAGTTGCTGGGACAGTGGCGTGTCGTCACCGCCACCGGCGAGCGCGCCGAGCATCCAGGCGGACAACAGTGCGATCACCACCACGGCCACGGCCCCCGTGCCGGCCATGATGCGCCAGCGACGTGTCAGGGTCGCCTCGTCGGGCGGCGAGTAGGCCTCGCCCTCCCGCGCGGTGTCGTCCCCGTCCATGTGAGACGCGCCCGCGTAGGACCCGCCCGCGTAATGCCCGTGCGGGTGAGTCCCGTCCGACCCCGGTCCGCCGGTGGTCGGCAGGTGCGTGGTCTGC
>NZ_JAALDV010000358.1:0-5036 GCF_014145045.1 Dietzia sp. DQ12-76 | reverse complement strand
GTGTGGGTGCGCCCTCCTCACCCGCCAACCGCTCCGCGGTCTCCAGGACGACGCAGGCCGAGGTGTACGCCGGATAGTCCGCCACGAGGGGGCGGGCCAGCGACTCACGGCTCGACGCCTGCCTGACGGAACCCAGTCCGCTGCGGCCCCGACCCGGGGCGATCTGCACCTCCACCACGGCGAACGGCTCCAGGCTGGCGCCCATCCGCGACCGGGTGCGGCGCACCGCGCGGGCGACGGCCCTGACCAACCCGTGGTGCTGGGTGAGGAGTGTGACGATCCGGTCCGCCTCACCCAGGTCGTAGGTGCGCACGACGAGACCGGTGTCGGTGAACGGGTGCATCCGGGCCTCCTCGCCTGCGGGGCGTAGACGACCATTGTCCCACTCCCTGATGAGCACCGGGTCCCCCGGCGAGGGCTAGTGTCTCGTTGTGCCCAGTCTCGCCTCCCACCTCATCCCTCTGCTCATCCGCGCCACCCGGCGGCAGCGCCTGTTCGCCGAGCCACAGCGTGCCCGTGACTTCCTCGACGAGGCCGCGGTGCGTCCGGCGTCGTACGCCCCGCCGCGATTGCGTGACGATGTCCGGCTCACCCGTGCCGACCGGAACGGGTGGCCGGTCTACGTACTGGAACCCGCCGAGGCACCCGCGAGCGGCACCGTGGTCTACGTCCACGGTGGAGGCTGGGCCAAGGAGATCGTCGCGCCGCACTGGCGACTGTGCGCCCAGATGGCCGCCGAGGCCCACACCCGCGTCCTGGTGCCGGTCTACCCCCTGGCCGGACCGGTGACGGCATCGAACCGTGGAACGGCGGCGAGCGTGGTGTCCGGGGTGGCCGACCTGGTGCGGGACGAGCTCGCCGAGCACGACCCGGTGTGTCTCGCCGGTGACAGCGCGGGGGGCCAGATCGCGCTTTCCGCGGTCATGGAGCTGCGGGATCGGGGTGTCCCCCCGCTTCCCGCGACGATCCTGATCTCCCCCGCACTCGACCTGGCGATGGACAACCCGGACATCGACCGGGTCCAGCCCCGTGACCCGTGGCTCGCCCGTGAGGGTCTGCGGGTGTTCATCGACGCCTGGCGGGTCGACCTGCCCCTGGACGACCCGCGGGTGAGCCCGCTGTGCGGGGACTTCACCGGTGTGGGTCCCCTGACGGTCTTCGCCGCCACCCGCGACATCGTCCTGCCGGACGTGCGCCTCGGGGTGGAGCGGGCTCGCGCCGCCGGCGTCGACGTCACCTATGTCGAGGAGAAGGACCTACTGCACGTGCACCCGCTGCAACCCACCCCCGAGGGCCGGGCCGCGCGGGAGACGATCGTGGGGATCGTGCGTTCGGCCGTGGGTTAGGAGCGATCGCGCCAGCGGTCTAGAAGCCGAGTCTCCCGAGCATCTTGGGGTCGCGCTGCCACTCCTTGAGGACCTTGACATGCAGGTCCAGGTACACCCTGGTCCCGAGCAGCTCCTCGATCCCCGCCCTGGCCCGGGTGCCCACCTCACGCATGCCCGAGCCACCCTTGCCCAGGACGATCGCCTTCTGGCTCTGCCGCTCGACGTAGACGGTCGCGTGGACGTCCACCATGTCATCACGTCCCTCTCGCGGCAGCACCTCCTCGATCGACACGGCGATCGAGTGGGGCAGTTCGTCGCGGACGCCCTCGAGTGCGGCCTCGCGGATGAGCTCGGACATCCTGGTCTCGTCGGACTCCTCGGTGATCACGTCCTCGGGGTAGAACCGCGGTCCCTCGGGGAGCAGGGAGGCGATCACGTCCGCCACCACGTCCACCTGCTCACCGGACGCGGCGGAGACCGGGACGACCTCGGCCTCCGGCCCGAGGAGCGTGGACACCGCGACCAACTGCTCCATGACCTTCTGCTTGGAGACTGTGTCGATCTTCGTGACCAGACCCAGGATCGGGGTCGTGGGACAGAGCTTGCGTACCTGCTCGAGGATCCAGCGGTCCCCGGGGCCGATCCGCTCCCCCGCCGGGATGCACAGCCCGATGAGGTCGACGTCGGAGTAGGTGTCCTCCACCAGGGCGTTCAGCCGCTCGCCCAACAGGGTGCGCGGTCTGTGCAGCCCCGGTGTGTCCACCAGGATGATCTGGGCGTCGGGCCGGTGGACCAGCCCACGGATCGCGTGGCGCGTGGTCTGGGGGCGGGAGGAGGTGATCGCGATCTTCTCGCCCACCAACGCGTTGGTGAGGGTGGACTTGCCGGTGTTCGGCCGACCGACGAAGCTGACGAATCCGCTCCGGAAGCCCTCTGGGGTGGTCATCGGTTCTCCTCGTCGTCGTTCTCGTCTGCGTCGTCACCGGCGGCCGGGTCGAGCTTCTCGGCCACCACGGTGATCACCCTGACCCGGCCGCGACGGTCGTGACCGCCCTCGGCGCGCAGGTCCAGGCCGACGGAGACCACGTGCGCTCCCGGTAGGGGGACGCGGCCGAGCTCGAGCGCCATCAGGCCCCCGATGGTCTCGACCTCCTCGGTCACCTCGTCCGCGAACTCCACGTCGAACAGCTCGGCGACCTCGTCCAGACCGAGCCGGGCCGACAGCCGGTACCGACCGTCCTCCAACTCCTCGACGGGGGGCACCTCGGTGGTGTCGTACTCGTCCACGATCTCACCGACGATCTCCTCGAGGATGTCCTCGATCGACACCAGTCCGGCGGTCCCGCCGTACTCGTCGACCAGGATCGCCAGGTGGTTGTGGTCCCGCTGCATCTCCGACAGGAGGTCGTCGATCCTCTTGGCGTCCGGAACGAACACCGCGGGACGCATCACCTCCGAGACCGGAGCCGCGCGTCCGTCGGGGTCGTCGAGTCGCGCCACGATGTCGCGGAGGTAGATCACCCCCACCACGTCGTCGGAGTTGTCACCGTCCACCACGGGGATCCGGGAGTACCCCGACTTGACGGCGAGCCGGGCGGCCTGACCGACCGTCTTGGACGATTCGATCCACACCATCTCCGTCCGCGGGGTCATGACCTCGCGCGCGGTGGTGTCCCCGAGCTCGAACACCGACTGGATCATGCGCGATTCGTCGTCGGCCACGACGCCGCGCTCTCGGGCCATGTCCACGATCTCGAGCAGTTCGATCTCGGTGGCGAACGGCCCGTTGCGGAATCCCCGGCCCGGGGTGACGGCGTTGCCGACACCCACCAGAAGGCTGGCGACGGGGCCCAGGACCATTCCGAGCACCCACATCGGGGTCGAGGCCCCCAGGGCGAGCGAGTACGCGTGCTGGCGTCCCAGCGTGCGGGGGCCGACGCCGGCCACGACATACGCCGCGATGGTCATCACCGCGATCACACCGACCAGCGCCCAGGCCGTGGACTCGATGAGTTCGGCAGACACGACGGTGAGGAGCACGACGCCGGAGATCAGGCTCAACAGATGCAGCAGCACCGTGACATTGATGTAGCGCGGACGGGTGAGCAGCATCCGGGAGAGCCTCGCGGCCCCGTAGCGGGACTCCTTGGCCATCTCCTCGACCCGGGCCACCGACACGGTGCTCAGCGCCGCGTCGAGGGCGGCGAAGACGCCGGCGAGCAGGATGAGCAGTGCAGCCGCGACAGCGGTGAGGATGATCTGGTCCACGGGTCAGGCGTCCGCGCGCGGGGCGTCGTCCTGCGAGGCGTCCCGGTGGTCGTACCACTCGCCCAACAGCTCGTTCTGCAGGCCGAACATCTCCCGCTCCTCGGCCGGCTCGGCGTGGTCGTACCCGAGCAGGTGCAGGCACCCGTGCACGGTCAGCAGCGCGAGCTCGTGCGCGAGCGGATGCCCGGAGCTGGCGGCCTGGTCGGCGGCGAACGCCGGACACAACACGATGTCCCCGAGCATCGCCGGCCCGGGGTCGGGCAGGTCGGGGCGCCCGCCCGGGGAGAGCTCGTCCATGGGGAAGCTCATGACGTCGGTGGGACCCGGGAGGTTCATCCACGTCACGTGGAGATCGGCCATGGTGTCCTTGTCCACGAGCGTGACCGACAGTTCGGCGGCCGGGTGCACGTCCATCCGGGCGATCACGAACGCGGCGACGTCGATGAGCTCTGCCTCGTCGACCTCCACCCCCGACTCGTTGGCGACCTCGATGCTCATCTGCGGCGGTGCTCCCTGTTCCTGTGTCCGGTCGTGGGGTCCTCGCCCCGTTCGAGGCGCTCCTCGTGCTTGGCGTAGGCGTCGACGATCCGGGCCACCAGCGCGTGCCGCACGACGTCGGCGGAGGTGAGCTCGGAGAAGTGGATGTCGGGGACCCCCTTGAGGATGTCGCGCACCACCTTGAGGCCGGAACGCTGCCCGCCCGGGAGGTCGATCTGGGTGATGTCCCCCGTCACCACGATCTTCGAGCCGAACCCGAGGCGCGTGAGGAACATCTTCATCTGCTCGGGGGTGGTGTTCTGCGCCTCGTCGAGGATGATGAACGCGTCGTTGAGGGTGCGCCCGCGCATGTAGGCCAGCGGTGCCACCTCGATCACCCCCGCGGCCATGAGCTTGGGGATCGCCTCGGGGTCCATCATGTCGTGGAGCGAGTCGTACAGCGGCCGGAGGTACGGGTCGATCTTCTCGTGCAGCGTGCCGGGCAGATAGCCGAGCCGCTCACCGGCCTCGACCGCCGGGCGGGTGAGGATGATGCGGCTGACGTCCTTGGCCCGCAGCGCGGCGACCGCTTTGGCCATGGCGAGGTAGGTCTTGCCCGTCCCCGCCGGTCCGAGCCCGAACACCACGGTGTGGTCGTCGATCGCGTCGACGTACCGCTTCTGCCCCACCGTCTTGGGGCGGATCATCCCCCCGCGACGGGACAGCACGTCGGTGCCCAACACCTCCTCGGGGGTCAACGGACCCGAATCGGCGAGGATCTCCACCGAGCGCCGCACCGACGCCGGGGTGATCTCGACCCCCCTCCCGGCCTGCCGCAGCAGGTCCGAGACCACGCGGGAGGCCTGGTCGACGGCGCCGGGCTCGCCCGACAGGGTCATGGTGCCGCCGCGCACGTGGAGGTCCGCGTCGAGCAGCTCCTCGAGCGCCCGGAGGTTGGCGTCC
>NZ_JAALDV010000357.1:0-4236 GCF_014145045.1 Dietzia sp. DQ12-76 | reverse complement strand
CCCGCCCCCCGGAACGGGGGGCGGGGCGTCGGGTTGAGACGGGGGCGGTCTCAGGCGTCGAGCAGATCGATGACGAACACCAGGGTCTTGCCGCCGAGCGGGTGCAGGGCCGCGGAGGTCCCGTAGGCCTTGTCCGGCGGGATGACCAGCTGACGGCGACCCCCGACCTTCATGCCCGGGATCCCTTCCTGCCAGCCCTGGATGAGGCCGTTGAGCGGGAACGTGATGGACTCGCCCCGGTCCCACGAGGAGTCGAACTGCTCGCCGGTCTCGTAGTCGACACCGACGTAGTGGACGGTGACGTTACCGCCGGCCACCGCCTCGGCGCCCTCCCCGACAGTGAGGTCCGCGCTGACGAGGTCAGTGGGGGCGGGGCCGGTCGGCATGTCGATCTCGGGCTTGTCCATGGTGTCTCCTCCTGGAGTCCGTTTCCCGGGCTCAGCGCTGGCTGATCGGGGTGAAGCTCCGCTCGGCCGGGCCGGTGTAGACCTGGCGCGGGCGGTTGATCTTGGTGGACGGATCCTCGCGCATCTCGCGCCAGTGCGCGATCCACCCCGGCATCCGGCCGAGCGCGAACAGCACGGTGAACATCTCGGTGGGGAAGCCCATCGCGCGATAGATGAGGCCGGTGTAGAAGTCCACGTTCGGGTAGAGCTTGCGCTCGACGAAGTAGTCGTCGGCCAACGCGGTCTCCTCGAGCTTGAGCGCGATCTCGAGAAGAGGGTCGTTGCTCTGCGACAGCAGGGCGTGCGCGTGCTTCTTCGCGATCTGGGCGCGCGGGTCATAGCTCTTGTAGACGCGGTGGCCGAAGCCCATCAGCTTGACGCCGTCCACCTTGTTCTTGACACGATCCATGTAGTCGGTGGCGTCGCCGCCCTCCGACTCGATGCGCTCGAGCATCTCGAGCACGGCCTGGTTGGCCCCACCGTGCAGCGGCCCGTACAGGGCGTTGATGCCGCCGGTGATGGAGGCGTACAACGGCGCCTCGGAGGACCCGACCATGCGGACGGTCGAGGTGGAGCAGTTCTGTTCGTGGTCCGCGTGGAGGACGAGCAGCATGTCGAGGGCGTCGGCGATCTCGTCGGTGACCTCGTAGTCCGGCCCGAACGTCATACGGAGGAAGTTTCGGACGTATCCGAGCGAGGGGTCCGGATCGACGGCGTCATGGCCACGTCGGATGCGCTCGATGGCGGCGGCGAGAGTCGGGCCGCGGCCCAACAGCCGGGCGGTGGCCAGGTCCACGGCCTTGGGGTCGTCGATGTCGAGGTCGTCCCCGTGGGTCCCGAAGAGGCTCACACCGGCGGAGAAGACGGGCATCGGGTGGGTGTCCAGCGGGAACGCCTGCAGCAGCGGCATCATCTGGCCAGGCAGCGCGGTCTCCCCGAGCACCTTCTCGGTGAACTCCGCGAGCTGGGCCTCCGTCGGGTCCTCACCGTAGATGAGCAGGTAGGAGACCTCGAGGAACGAGGCGTTGTCGGCGAGCTGGTCGATCGGATACCCGCGGTGACGCAGGATGCCCTCGTTGCCGTCGATGTAGGTGATCGAGGAGGTGCAGGCGGAGGTGTTGACGAACCCGACGTCCAGTGTGGTCATCCCGGTCTTGGCCAGCAGTGAACCCAACTGCACCGCGTCGCTTCCGCAGGTCGCGTCCACCACGTCGAGCGCGAGCTCACCGCCGGGATAGGACAGTGTTGCCTTGCGGTCCGAACCGTTCGAGCCTGCGGTCACGCGATTCCCTCTCCGACGACTGGTCCCGGCGGCATCTCCCGCCACGAATGTGCTGTGCCACACCCTACCGTGACGGTCGCCCGCGCTCCGAAGCGTGCACCGGTCCGCTCCCCCCGGGCCGTGCCCGCCCGGGGGGCCGATACGCGTGCGCGACCCGTCAGCGGGTCAGGGTTGCAGCCGCCGGACCGTCCACCCCCCCTGTTCCCGGAGACATTCCACCCGGTCATGGAACCGGTCCCGACCCCCCTGCCAGAACTCCACACGGTCCGGGCGAAGTCGGTATCCACCCCACCGGTCGGGCATCGGGATCTCCTCGACGTCCGCGAGCCGCTCCTCGGCGACCCGGTAGAGCGCGTTCAACTCCTCGACCCCGCCCACGGGCTGCGACTGCTCCGACGCCCACGCCGCCACCTGGGACCCCCTCGGACGCGTACGCCAGTACGCCAGGCTCTCCGCCCGCTCCAGTGGACTGCAGCGGCCCTCGACGTGGACCTGGCGTTCCACCGTCAACCACGGGAACGTCGCCGAGGCGTACCCGGACCGCGCCAACTGCACACCTTTGCGGGAGCTCATCGTCGTGAAGAACGTCAGGCCCCGGTCGTCCGCGCCCTTGCACAGCACCGTCCGGGTCGACGGCCTGCCGTCGACGCCGACGGTGCCGAGGACCATCGCGTTGGGCTCGCGCACACCCCGGTGGCCGGCCTCCTCGAGCCACGCGGCGAAGAGCGGGAGCCAGCCGTCGTGCAGATCGCCCACGTCCAGGCTGGTGTGCAGACCGTATCCGACGCGCATCGTGTCGAAGTCGGCCGGTTCGAGTGCGGGATCGCCCATGTCCCAGACGCTACTCCGAGGCCGACGCGCCCCCGACTAGGATGGTGACGATCGAGAATCCCACCACAAGGAACGGCACCCCACGAGCATGAGCGATCAGTTGCCCACCATCCCCGCCGACCTCGCGCCCGCCGACGGCCGCTTCGGCTGCGGCCCGTCCAAGGTCCGCCCCGAGCAGATCGAGGCCGTCTCCGCCGCCGCCACCTCGGTGATGGGCACCAGCCACCGCCAGGCGCCGGTCAAGAACGTCGTGGGAAGGATCCGTGAGGGCCTGTCCTCCCTGTTCTCCCTCCCCGAGGGATACGAGGTCGTGTTGGGCAACGGCGGCACCACCGCGTTCTGGGACGCCGCGGCGTTCGGCCTGGTCCGCGAGAAGTCCCTCCACCTGACCTACGGTGAGTTCTCCTCGAAGTTCGCCAAGGTCACCGGCGCTGCGCCCTTCCTCGCCGACCCGATAGTGGTCTCGGCCGAGCCGGGGTCGGCGCCCGATCCCACCTCGGACCCGTCCGTGGACCTCATCGGCTGGGCGCACAACGAGACCTCCACGGGTGTGATGGTGCCGGTGACCCGCCCGGCGGGCTCGGAGGACGCCCTCGTCGCGATCGACGCCACCTCCGGGGCCGGCGGGCTTCCCGTCGACATCTCCGACGCCGACGTCTACTACTTCGCGCCGCAGAAGTGCTTCGCCTCCGACGGTGGCATCTGGGTGTCGATCATGAGCCCGGCCGCCCTCGAGCGCGTGTCCGAGATCGCGGCCACCGACCGCTGGTGCCCGGACTTCCTCTCGTTGCCCACCGCGGTGGACAACTCCTCCAAGAACCAGACGTACAACACCCCGGCCGTGGCCACCCTGTTGATGTTCGCCGACCAGATCGAGTGGATGAACACCCAGGGCGGTCTGGACTGGTGCGTGGCGCGCACCCGGGACTCGTCCTCCCGCCTGTACGACTGGGCCGAGGCCAGCGACTACGCCACGCCTTTCGTCACCGAGCCCGCCCACCGTTCGCAGGTCGTCGGCACCATCGACCTCGACGCGTCGATCGACGCCGCACTGGTCGCCAAGACCCTGCGGGCGAACGGCATCCTCGACACCGAGCCGTACCGCAAGCTCGGCCGCAACCAGCTCCGCATCGGCATGTTCCCGGCGATCGACCCCGAGGACGTCACGCGACTGACCCGGTGCATCGACCACGTGGTGGGGCAGCTCGGCTGACCCCCGGCCCACCACAATTCCGCAGCCCACCCGGCCCGTCACGACGCCGGGTGGGCTGTGCTGACCTACGATGGTGGGAACGCCCGGGGCCCGGGAGCGCGCCGTTCGAGCCGCCCAGGGGACCGCGAGGAGTCGAGGAGGCGGTATGCGGAAGCTGAGGATCATCGGGGTGGACGCCGACTCGGCCGTGGTCGAGTGTGAGCTCCCCGACTCGGGCGAGACCCTGGCCCTCCCCCTCGACGACAGGTTCCGTGCCGCCGCCCGCGGAGAAGCCGTGACCCCCGACGCGTCCCGGAGCGTTCCCGTCACGGGCACGCTGCGCCCGCGAGAGATCCAGGACCGGATCCGGCACGGCGCCTCCCCCGAGGACGTCGCCGCCGACGCCGGGGTCCCGATGTCCCGGATCGAGGGATTCGCCGTCCCCGTGCTCCTCGAGCGCGCGACCGCGGCCGAACTCGCGCGGG
>NZ_JAALDV010000356.1:0-1210 GCF_014145045.1 Dietzia sp. DQ12-76 | reverse complement strand
CCTCCGCGCGCTGGCGGCCGGCGACCCCGGCCCCGGCGTCTTCAGCGCGGACGCCCCCGCGGGCACCGGCGACGTCTGGGTCTTCTCGGGCTTCGGCGCACAGCACCGCAAGATGGCCAAGGAGCTGTACCTGTCCAACCCGCTGTTCGCCTCGTGCCTGGACGCGGTGGACGACCTCATCGACTTCGAGGCCGGGTACCGGATGGTCGAGATGTTCCTCGACGACTCCGTCACCTACGAGGTGGAGAACGCGCAGGTCGGCATCTTCGCCGTCCAGGTCGCGCTGGTCGACACGCTCAAGGCGCTCGGCGCCAAGCCGGAGGCCGTGATCGGTCACTCCATGGGCGAGGTCGCCGCCGCCTACGCGGCGGGCGGGCTCAGCCTGGAGGACGCGGTGCGCGTGATCTGCGTGCGCTCACGTCTCATGGGCGACGCCGAGCAGCAGGTCTCGGACGAGGACGCCGGCGCCATGGCGCTGGTCGAGTACTCGGCCGAGGAGATCGCGCAGATCATCGCCGACAACCCGAGGTTCGCCTCGATCGAGCCCGCCGTCTACGCCGCCCCCACCCACACCACGGTCGGGGGTCGTGCCACGCCCGTCGCCGAGTTCGTGGCCTGGGTCGAGGAGCAGGGCAAGTTCGCCCGCCAGCTCCAGGTCCGCGGCGCCGGGCACACCTCGGACGTCGACATGCTGCTGGGTGAGCTGGCCGCCGAGATCGCGGGTCTGGAACCGCGCGAACTCACCTCCGGCCTGTTCTCCTCGGTGGACAAGGAGACCTTCTACCGGGCCGGCCACGAGCCGATCCACGCCGAGGAGTACTGGGTCAAGGGCATGCGGCACTCGGTGTGGTTCACCCACGCCGTGCGCAAGGCCGTCGAGGCCGGGTACGTCACCTTCCTGGAGTTCGCGCCCAACCCGGTCGCCGCGATGTCCGTCGCCGCGACGTGTTTCGACGCCGGCCTCATGGAGCCCAACCTGCTCCACACGCTCAAGCGCAAAGAGTCGGAGGCCGACACCCTGCTCCACGCGATCGCCCAGCTGTACGTCCACGGCCACGAGGTCAACATGGACCAGGTCGTGGAGATGCTGCACGGCTACGTCACCGGTCCGGGGCGCTACGCCGCGGTGCCGGGCACGGCGTGGAAGCGCCGGACGCTGTGGCCGACGGTGACCGCCGGCGGCGGATCGGGGGAGGGCCGCATGCCGGGC
>NZ_JAALDV010000355.1:0-3458 GCF_014145045.1 Dietzia sp. DQ12-76 | reverse complement strand
GGTGCCGCGGTGCTGGCCGCGGTGGCCCTGTGTGCCGGTGTGGCGTCCGGGATCTGCGGCCGGCGGCCCGTCAGTCGCGCTCGCCGGCTCCCGATGTGGTCTCGAGCGGGGCGTCCACCCCGCCGTCGGTGAGCATCGGGACGTCGAAGACGAACTCGGGGATCGCGAACGCGTCCACCAGGGTCCGCGCCTTGCCCGCGAGCTTGGTGCACAGGCGGTTGCGGGCGGCGGTCGCGGCCTTGGTGCGCTCGGTCGTCAGACGGTTGTGCTCGAGGAACCAGCCCTTGTCGCGGTCCACGATGTCCAGGACGTACAGATCGCACAGCGTCCCCAAGACCTCCTTGGCCTCCGGGTCCTCGCAGGCGTCCACGGCCTCGGCGAAGCGGGCGAACACCCAGCTGTCCATGTGGGCGCGTCCGGCCTGCAGCATGTGATCCTGCGCCGAGTTGAACACCTTGAACGCCGCCGAACCGTCCTCCCCCTGGGCCTTGCGCAGGCGGCGTGCGACGGTCTCCAACAGATGCTCCTCCCGGTCGACCAGCAGCTCCAGCTGGTTGGCGCGGTCGAGCAGGTCGGTGTTCTCCCGGTCCGTCACCGTGTCGATGAGCTTCTGCCACAGCGTCGACGCACGCGCCTTCTCCTGCACCACGTCCACCGCGGTGGTGAGCGCGAAGGCCACGGTCTCGCGCTGGTCCATGTCCCCGAACTCCGCGGCGTAGGCGCCGAGCAGCTCCTTGGCCACCAACTGCGTGAGCACCACGTTGTCGCCCTCGAACGTGGAGAAGACGTCGCAGTCCTTGCGCATCTCGGTGAGCAGGTTCTCGGACATGTACCCGGCACCGCCGCACGCGAGGCGGGCCTCGATGATGGTGTCGTTGGCGAACCCCGTCACCGTGGCCTTGATGCCCGCGGCGTGGGACTCCATCTCGCGCCGACGTTCGGCGTCGAACGCATCCGGGTTCTTCTCGAAGTCGTGCAGGTCGGCGACGATCGCGTTCTGGGCGCACGCGTAGGCGTACGCGCGGGCGATCCGCGGCATCAAGCGCCGCTGGTGCTCGCGGTACTCCAGCAGCGGGATCCCCTTGCCCGTCTCGGGGTGGTCGAACTGGCGGCGGATCAGCGAGTACCGCACCGCCAGGGCCAGCGCGGTCCGGGCGGTGGCACCGGCGGCCGCACCCACCGACACGCGGCCGCGGATCAGCGTTCCGAGCATCGTGAAGAAGCGGGCACCGACCGAATCGATGGGCGACGAGTACCGACCCTCGGCGTCCACGGCGCCGAACCGGTCGAGGAGCGCCTCGCGGGGCACCCGGACGTGGTCGAACATGATCTTGCCGTTGTCCACGCCCAGCAGGCCGCCCTTGTGGCCGTGGTCGGTGGTGGTGACGCCCGGCAGGTCGTTCCCGTCCTCGTCCCGGATCGGCACCAGCAGGCAGTGGACCCCGTGGTGAACCTCCTCGCCCTCCTCGTCATGCGTGATGAGCTGGGCGAAGACGGCGGCCATGGAACCGTCACGGGCGGCGTTCCCGATGTACCACTTCTCCGAGCTCGGAGTGGGGGAGTGGACGACGAACTCGCCCGTCTCGCGGTCGAAGGTCGCGGTGGTCTCGAGGTTCTGCACGTCCGAACCGCCACCGAGCTCGGTCATGGCGAAGCACCCCATCAGGTCCAGCGACATGACGTCCGGCAGGTACGTGGAGCGGGTCTCGGCGTTCCCGAGGTTCGCGATGGCCCCGCCGAACAGGCCCCACTGCACGCCGGCCTTGACCATGAGCGACAGGTCGAGGTGACCGAGCATCTCGAAGGAGGTCAGCGCCCCGCCGGTGTCACCCGTTCCGCCGTCCTCGGTGCGGAACCCCAACCCGGGCAGACCCGAGTCGGCGAGGAGCCTCATCTGCTCGAGCACCCGCGCCCTGTGCTCCTCCATCGTCGCCCCGATCGGGTTGAGCATGTCGGGGGTCATGGCCTCTCGCGTCATCCGGCGCGCGTCCGCCCAGCGACCGTCCAGAACCTTCTGGAGTCCTGCGGCGAGGGCGGGGTCCCCCTGGCCGGTCGTGGTGATGCGGCCGTAGTGGGGGTGCCCCGCGCTGGCCGGCTGGGGGGCCGCCGCGCCGGGGGCCGCGGCGTTCTGGACGTCGGTCTCGGAGGTCATGACACAACTCTACGGATCTGTTACGCCGACGTGCACCGGAAGCGCGGTCGTCGCAACCCGGTTGTCCGCGGGTCCTGGTCCGCCGCGGCCTCACAAATGACCGAGGTCCCGGACCGTGAACGGCCCGGGACCTCGCATTGTCGGGGTGGCGGGATTCGAACCCACGACCTCTTCGTCCCGAACGAAGCGCGCTACCAAGCTGCGCCACACCCCGCTGACAACGAGGGATACTCTAGCGCCCCGCCGGATGAATCGCGAAACCGGGGTGAATCGCGAAACCGGGTCAGGCCGGCAGCGGGATCCGTTCACGCAACGGCGTCTCGGGGACCGAGGCCTCGTCGCCGCCACCGCCGGGCCCGGCGACCAGCTCGAGCAGCGTCGCCTCGGGCCTGCAGAACGTCCGGACCGGCACGTACGGCGAGGTGCCGAGCCCGGCGGAGACGTGTAGGACCAGGTTCCGGCCCCAGGCGGACAGTCCCTGGGCGCGCGAGCGGTCGATGCCGCAGTTCGTGACGATCGCCCCCGTGGGCAGGCAGAGCTGCCCGCCGTGGGTGTGGCCCGCCACCGCGAGGTCGTACCCGTCGGCGTCGAAGCGGTCGAGCACCCGGGGCTCGGGGGAGTGGACCAGGCCGATCCGCAGGTCGAACGCCGGGCCGGCGGGCCCCTCGATCTCGCTGTAGCGGTCGCGGCCGATGTGCGGGTCGTCGACCCCCGCCACCAGGACACGACGACCGTCCACGGCGATCTCCGCGCGCCGATGGGTGGCGTCGACCCATCCACGCTCGGAGAACGCGGCCTTGAGGTCCCGCCACGGCAGCGGGACGGAGGAGTGCTTCTTCCGTCCCACGCCGAGGTACGACAGGGGGTTCTTGGGCACCGGCGCGTAGTAGTCGTTGGACCCGAACACGAACGCCCCGGGCCGGCCCAGCAGAGGGCCGAGCGCCTGCACGACGGACGGGACCGCGCGTACGTCCGAGAGGTTGTCCCCGGTGTTGAGGACCAGATCCGGCTCCAACCGGGCCAGGGCCGCGAGGAAGTCCTGTTTCCGCTTCTGGCCGGGCATCATGTGCAGGTCCGAGATGTGCAGGATCTTCAGCGGCTCCGAGCCCGGCGCGAGCAGTGGGAGGGAATGACGACGGACGGTGAACGCGTTGCGCTCCCATCCCGACGCGTAGACCGTGCCCGCCACCACCGCACCGGCGAGGACGGCCGCCGCGCGCGCGGAGGGGGTCGACGGGGTGCTCCGGGTCCGACGGGAGGGGCGCTGCATCCCACCATCGTACCGGCGGCGCCCGCGTGAAGGCTC
>NZ_JAALDV010000354.1:0-3887 GCF_014145045.1 Dietzia sp. DQ12-76 | reverse complement strand
ACGGTGACGGCGGCGGCGGTGACGGCGAGGACCGCCGCCGCCCTCACGACCATCAGTGCGTCTCCGCGGGGCGCTCGTCGCCGCCCGAGGAGCGACGGCGCAGGAGGATGAGCGCCAGCGCCGTCGCCGCGAGGAGTCCCGCGATCAGTGCGCCCCACAGCCCGATCGACCACCCTCCGTCGCCGTTGCTCGTCTCTCCGACACCCTGGTCGGGGAAGGTGATCTCCGAGCTCATGGAGTGCTGCGCCCACCCGCTCTCGAGCTCCGCGGTGGCCTGCCACGGGCCGGCCGGGAACTCCACGCTGGACGGGATCACGAACATCACTTCGTCGCCGCCGCCGGGGGGGATCGTCAGCGTGCTGGCGGACACCGCCTGGGCGGTCAGGCCCCCCGGTCCGTCGCCCAGGGTCAGGGTCCCGGAGACGTCGACGGCCCTGCCGCCGGTGTTCTGCACCCGCACCGCGACCGCGGCGTTGCCCTCGGCATCGCGCTGCGGGGTGAGGCTCTCGATCTGGAAGTCCGACGGGGGACCGTTGCCCTCGCCGACGGACACATAGAGCCGCACCCCGACCCGCGACACCTGCTGGATCTGCTCCTCGCCCTCTGCGGCGGCGGGCCTGGTCGACACCCAGACCGCGCCGTACTGCTCGACCTCGGGCGCGTCCTCGGGGACGGTGATGGTCACGAGCACCTCGGCGGACTGGCCGTTGTCCAGCGTCACCTCGTCCGCGCTGAGTTCCACCCACGAGGAGAGCGGGTTGGTCTCTCCACGCGGCCGGGGGACAAAGGCGCCGTCCCGGATCTCGGCCGGCCCCGCGTAGACGTCGAGAGTCGCCGGGGCGCCGGTGTCGTTGGTCACCTGCACCCGGCGCGAGATCGACTCCCCGGGAGGGATGTTGTCGACGATGTAGGACCTCGCCCGCGGGTCGTCCACCCGGTCCGCGGGAATGTCCATCAGGGAGATCCGGATGGATCCCGTGGGATCGACCGGGCCGCCGTTCGGCTGGGCGTGGGCCCACTGTGCGGGCATGGCGATCAGGCCGAGCGGGACCACCATCATCAGGGCCACCATCAGCCGCGAAAGAGAACGCATCGGGATCAGCTCTCGACTCGTAGGGGGACGACATCGCAGTTACTGGACACGTGTCCAGTAACTGCGATGTGGCAGGGGTGACTCAGAGGGCGGACAGGGTCAGCGTGGCCTTGTACTGACCGATCGCCACCGTGCCCGAGAGGTCGACGGTCATCGCGTTGAGATTCGGGATCGTGGCGGTCTCCAGCGGTGCGGCGAGGGTCCGCTGGGTGCGGGTCATGATGAGCGTGTCGTCGTTCTTCAGGGGGATGTCCGCGGCCGCCCGGTTGGCCGTTCCTCCGAACACCAGCCCGAGGGCGGAGGACGGGGGGTGGTAGGTCGCCTTGGTGGCGGGGATGACCGCGGTGGCGTCCTGGGTGTGCACGAAGTCGGTGAGCGCCAGGTAGGCGTTCCATCCGTTCGTCGTGCCCCGGGTGTCGGTGATGCTGAACACGGTGAGGGAGCCCGAGGCCGACCCCCCGTTGGACGCCAGTCCGAGGGTGCTCACCGGCCCACCGGTGTTCACCGACAGGCCGCCGTTCTGGGCGGCCGTGACGGTGAAGTTCAGTTCCTGCTGATTCGCCTGGGCCGAGGCGGCGCCGGCGGCGGGGAGGGCGACGATCGTGGCCGCGCCGAGCGCGACCAGCACAGATTTACGCATGGGGGTTTCCTTAGGGAAGGGGATGGATCGGGCGATCCTGAGGTGTCTTCCGTCACAGTTATGAAGACGCTTTTAAAGTAGACACTTGGTCGCTGTCATGTCAAGTGTGGTGGCGCCGCGCGTGTCTGGACCTGACCGAGCCGCGTGCGACTGTGGCGGGACCGACTACGTCGGCTGCGACTGACCGCGGCGGCCGCGTTGCGGCGGACGGTGGACGGTTACGGCAGTCGGCCCGTCCGTCACGGTCACATGCACGGTCTCGCCGCCGAGGTCACCGAGGCACGTGGTGATGCTGTGGAAGAAGCCGTCGTGCGTGAAGGTCCGATATGGCGCCACGGAGAGGGAGAACTCGTCAGCAGGCATCGGCAGCGCCGTCTCCCCGAGGTCGCCGGTGGGTTCGCTCTGACGCAACCGGTCCGGTTCGACGGAGGCCCACAGGTCGTCGGGCCGCCGCGAGCAGGCCACGTCCGCGCACGGCCGGGCGGTTCCCGGTTGGCACGGCACATCTCACCGTCACAGCCCGGCGAGCATCTCCCGCATCCGGTCGATCTCCCGCTGCTGGGTGTCGATGATGGTCTGGGCCAGCTCGACCGCCTGCGGGTGGGTTCCGTCCTCCACCTGGTCCTGCGCCATGTCGATCGCGCCCTCGTGGTGGACGATCATCTGTTCCAGGAACAAGCGCGCGGCGTCGGTGCCCTCGGAGTCGACCAGCTCCTGCATCTCCTCCGGCGAGAGCATGCCGTCCATCATGCGCATCTCACCGGCGTCACCCATGTGATCACCCATGTGGTCACCTGCGCCGGGGCCGGCGTGCCCGTCGTGGTGCGCTCCGGGCTCGTCCCACTCCTCGAGCCACCGGTTGAGCTGCTCGATCTCCGGACCCTGAGCGGCCGTGATCTCCTCGGCCAGGGCTCGGACGTCGTCGGGGATGTCCTGCTTGGCCAGGATGATGTCGCTCATCTCGATGGCCTGTTCGTGGTGCGGGATCATCATCCGCGCGAACCGCACGTCGGCGGCGGAGTGCTCGCCGGAGGCCCCCTCCTCGGCCGTCGCGGGAGCGCCGTCCTCGGCGGTGGTGGTCGTGGCCGGCGTCGCGGCCGTCGTGTCGTCGCCGCCATCGGCACAGGCGGAGAGCGTGAGAACGGCCACGGCTGCGGCCGCGAGGAGGATCCTGCTGGTCATCGTCGAGGTCCTTTCGAACGGAGCCACGGGGCGCCCGGACTGATCGTGACCATCCTGCCCGTCGGACCCGACCGGCGGGATGGAGGTCACATGAAGGTTTGGTCAAGGCTGTCGTGGGGGCGGCGGATCCCCCGGTGGAGCGCGATGATGGGACCATGACCCACCCCCCTGTCGACCCCGGACAGGCCGGTGTTCCCGGTTCCGGCACGCGCCATCCCACGGGGTTGCGTGCCATGGTCGTCGACGACGAGCAGTCGCTCGCCGACCTGGTCGCCACCTACCTCCGGCGCGACGGATTCGAGGTCTCCGTGACCGGCGACGGGGTCCAGGCCGTCACGTTGGCCCGGACGGTGGACCCGGACGTGATCGTCCTGGACCTGGGGTTACCGGGCCTGGACGGGGTCGAGGTGTGTCGGCGGATCCGGGCCCACTCCGACGCGTACGTCGTGATGCTCACCGCGCGGACCGATGAGGTGGACACGCTGATCGGGTTGTCCGTCGGCGCGGACGACTACGTGACCAAACCCTTCAGCCCCCGCGAACTCATGGCCAGGATCCAGGCGATGATGCGTCGACCTCGGGGGCCGGCGACCGGGTTCGACGACGCGGGGGTCGCCACCGGGTCCGCGGGCGGCAGCGCGGTGGAGGCGCCTCCGCGGAGGATCGGGGCTCTGACCGTCGACGTCGCCGGTCGTGAGGTGAGCGTCGATGGTGAGGCGGTAGCGCTGACGCGCACCGAGTTCGACCTGCTCGCCGCACTGTCCCGAGACCCGGGTGTCGTGTTCACCCGCTCCCAGTTGATCGAGACGGTGTGGGGCCCGAACTGGGTGGGCGACGACCACCTGGTGGACGTCCACGTCGCGCACCTGCGCCGCAAGCTCGGCGACGATGCCACGCTGGGCCGCTACGTCCGCACCGTCCGCGGCGTGGGCTACCGGATGGGGGCCGGGCGGTGAGCGGCGGGGTCGGCGG
>NZ_JAALDV010000353.1:0-4102 GCF_014145045.1 Dietzia sp. DQ12-76 | reverse complement strand
ACGTCTTCGCCATCGGCGATCTGAGCGAGCCGGCCCGCGAATCGGTGCGAGCGGGAATGCCGTCGGGCAGCCTCGCGGACGCCAGGGCCCAGATCTTCCGACTCGCCGAGGACAACCTGCTGCCGCCGTGTGCACCCCGGCGCGACGGGGGCAGGAGCGAGGAGCCGGCGGAGGCCACCACCTCGCCGTCGGCGCCCACCACGTCTCCCCGCCCCGCTCCGGAGCAGTCACCCGAGCCCTCCCCCGAACCCACTCCACGTCCCGCCCCGGCCTCGGTGCCGGGGGTCGACTGCCGGGCGGTGAGCTGACCTGTGACCACTCCCGCATCCGGAACGCCCGCGGTCACCGTCCCGCCCCGCCGCGGCAAGGAACTCGTCCTCCTCGTCGCCGCGTCGGTGATCGTCGGGTTCTCCCTGTTCCTCGTCCAACTGGCCCAGGAGCAGGAACTGAGCCTGACCCTGCTCTGGCTGACCCTGGCCTACCTGGGCCTGTGCGGGGTGGCGCATCTGCTGATCCGGTGGTTGGCGCCGTACTCGGACCCCGTGCTGCTCCCCGCCGTCGCCCTCCTCAACGGCCTCGGCCTGGTGCTCATCTACCGCCTCGACCTGGCCTACGCGGCGCGCGCCGTGGCCAACGGCAACGACCCGCCGGGGATGGACGTCACCAGACAGTTGCTCTGGACGCTGATCGGCCTGGCCTTCATGGCGGCCGTGTTGTACTTCCTCCGCGACCACCGGGTGCTGTCCCGGTACGGATACACCATGGGCTTCTCCGGCCTGGCGTTGTTGGCGATCCCGGCGGTACTTCCCGCCCGGTTCTCCGAGATCAACGGCGCCAAGAACTGGATCATCCTGCCCGGCTTCACCATCCAACCCGGCGAGTTCGCCAAGATCCTGCTCATCATCTTCTTCGCCTCGATCCTCGTCGAGAAGCGTGAGTTGTTCACCAGCGCCGGACGTCGCATCCTCGGCGTGGACCTGCCCCGCGGGCGGGACCTCGGGCCGATCATCGTGGCGTGGTTCCTCTCCCTGGGAGTGCTGGTGTTCAACACGGACCTGGGAATGGCGTTGCTGCTCTTCGCCACCGTGCTGACCATGCTGTACGTGGCCACCGAGCGGATCAGCTGGCTGCTCATCGGCGTCGTCCTCGTGGGCATCGGAGGCGTGTTGGCCTACGCACTGTTCGGCCACGTGCGGGTGCGGTTCCAGATCTGGCAGGACCCCTTCGCCTACTTCGACACCGGCGGTTACCAGAGCTCACAGGCCCTGTTCGGGCTCGCCTCCGGGGGCATGGGCGGCACCGGGCTCGGCAACGGGCGACCGGACCAGGTGCCGTTCGCGGGTACCGACTTCATCACCTCGACCATCGGCGAGGAGCTCGGCCTGATCGGCCTCGCGGCCGTGCTGATGATCTACGCGATCGTCGTCTTGCGCGGGATCCGGGTGGGCCTGACCATCAGGGACAGCTTCGGCAAACTGGTCGCCGTCGGCCTGGCGTTCACCGTCGCCATCCAGGTCTTCGTGGTGGTCGGCGGGGTCTCCACCCTCATCCCGCTCACCGGGCTCACCCTGCCGTTCATGGCCTACGGCGGGTCGAGCCTCCTCGCCAACTACGCCCTGTTGGCCATCCTGCTCCGGTTGTCGCACGACGCCCGTCGACCGATGCCCACCCCGCGTCAGACACCCGCGCTCGCCGAGGCGGCCACGGGCATGATGAGGACCCCGCTGCTGGCCCGCGTCCGGAAGGCCGGGTGAGCGCCGGGTGAACGCCGCCATCCGCAGGGTCGCGGTCGCCGCCATCGTCATGGTGGTGGCGCTGCTCCTCCAGCTCACCTGGGTCCAGGTCTTCCGCGCCGATGAACTGCGGGCCGACCCCCGCAACACCCGGATGCTGCTCGACGAGTACTCCCGCCAGCGCGGGCAGATCACCGCCGGGGGCCGCGTGCTGGCCATGTCGGTGCCCTCGGACGGCAGGTACGAGTTCGAGCGCACCTATCCCACCAGCCCGGTCGCGTTCGGTCCGACGGTGGGGTACTACTCCCTGCAGTACGCCACCTCGGGGATCGAACAGTCGCAGGACGCCTTCCTCAACGGATCGGACCCCAGGCTGCTCTCCCAACGCATCACCGGACTCATCTCCGGCCGGACCCCCCAGGGCGGGTCGGTGGAGCTGACCCTCGACCCCGCCGCGCAGGAGGCGGCCTTCGGCGCACTGCAACGGGGCGCCGGCCAGGGACCCTTCGTCGGCTCGGTGGCCGCGGTCCGGCCCTCGACCGGGGAGGTGCTGGCCCTGGCCTCCAGCCCGGCGTTCGACCCGAACGCGCTGTCCAGCCAGGAGCAGACCGTCCGCACCCAGGAGATGGAGCGGATCGAACAGAGCCCGGACCGGCCGCTGCTCAACCACGCCACGCAGCAGTCCCTGCCGCCCGGGTCCACCATGAAGGTCATCACGACGGCCGCCGCACTCGAATCCGGGATGGGACCGGAGACGCCGGTGTCCGGTGCGGACCGCACGCTGCTGCCCGGCACCTCCACGTTCCTGCAGAACTACGCAGGCCAGACCTGTGGTGGCGGCACCGTGACCCTCCGCACGGCGTTCGAACTCTCCTGCAACGTGCCGTTCGTGGAGCTCAGCCAGGAGATCGGCACCGACGCGTTCACCGAGATGGCCGAACGATTCGGTCTGGACGGCGGGGAACCGGATGAACTCGGGATCCCCGCGGCTCCGTCCGGCCTGGGCCAGATGGAGGACGCCGCGCAACTCGCCATGAGCTCGATCGGTCAGAGCGATGTCCGCATGACGACCCTGCAGAACGCCATGGTGGCGGCCACCGTCTCCAACGGCGGGGTACGCATGCAGCCCCAGTTGATCCGCTCGCTCACGGCGCCCGACCTCTCCGTGGTGCAGGGGTTCTCCCCTGAGGACGCGGGGCGCGCCCTGACCGACGAGCAGGCCGCCACCCTCACCGAGCTCATGGAGGGCGCGGAACGCAATGCCGGCGGCGGGCTGCCCGGGGTGACCATCGCCTCCAAGACCGGTACCGCCGAGCACGGCGTGGACGCCGCGACGACCGTGCCCTACACCTGGTACATCGCCTTCGTCCCCGGCCAGGACGTGGCCGTGGCCGTGGCGCTCGAGTCAGGTCCCGGCATCACCAGAGACACCGTGGGCTCCACCTACGCCGCCCCCATCGGCCGCGAGGTCCTGGGGGCACTCCTCGGGGGCGCGGGATGAGCCTGAACTCCGGAGCGGTGCTCTCCGGCCGGTACCGACTGCTGCGCCTGATCGCCACGGGCGGGATGGGACAGGTCTGGGAGGCCGCCGACGCGGTGCTGGACCGACACGTCGCGGTCAAGGTCCTCAAGGCCGAGTTCTCCTCCGATCAGGAATTCGTGGAGAGGTTCCGGTCCGAGGCCAAGGTGACGGCGCGGATCTCCCACCCGGGTGTCGCGACGGTCTACGACTACGGGCAGATCGACGACCCGGCCTCGGGAAACCCGCTGTCCTACCTGGTCATGGAGCTCGTGGTGGGCGAGCCGCTCTCCGATGTTCTCGCGCGCGAGGGGTCGCTACCGCTCCGCCACACCCTGGACATGCTCGAGCAGACCGGTCGCGCACTCAACGCCGCGCACGCCATCGGGCTGGTCCACCGGGACGTCAAGCCGGGCAACATCCTCATCACGCCCTCCGGGCAGGTCAAGCTCACCGACTTCGGCATCGCCAAGTCGATGGGGTCCGCGGCGGTCACCCAGGCCGGGATGGTCGTGGGCACGGCCCAGTACATCGCACCCGAGCAGGCCATGGGTCACGAGACCACCCCTGCCGGTGACGTCTACTCCCTCGGGGTCGTGGGATACGAGTGCGTGTCCGGGCGCAGGCCGTTCGTAGCCGACTCCCCGGTGAGCGTGGCGATGATGCACGTCCGCGAGACGCCGCCCCCGCTCCCCGACTCGGTACCGCCGTCGGTGCGCAGGCTCCTCTCCGACGCCATGGTCAAGGATCCGAACCGGCGGTACCCCGACGGGGAAGCCTTCGCCGAGGCGGTCTCGGACGTGCGCGCGGGCCGTGACCCGCGGCCCCCGCAGGCGTTCGCCGCGGCCGC
>NZ_JAALDV010000352.1:0-5775 GCF_014145045.1 Dietzia sp. DQ12-76 | reverse complement strand
CCACGATCTGCGACCTCCCGCAGGAGCAGGTCGACCAGCTCGCGGGCGCCGGATCGGTCGACGCCCAGAACTGCCCGGATCCCGAGAACTGAGCACCTGACCCCGGGCGTTGATCCGGGCACGGAGCCCTGAACCGGGGCATGGAGAAGGAGCCCCGCACCATCACGGTGCGGGGCTCCTTCTCCGTTCCCGCGTCGGATGACCCCGACCCGGACCGGGCCGCTCGGCTCAGCGAGCGCCGTACACCGGCACCGGCGACGGGGACGCGGCGAGCAGTCGCGGCACCACGGATCCGAGCTCTGCCGGGTCCCACTTCGCGCCCTTGTCCTCGGTCGCGGCGCGCTGCCACCCGTCGCACACGGTGACCTTCCCGCCCTCGACCTCGAACACACGCCCGGTGACCTCATCCGACTCCGCCGACCCGAGCCACACGACCAACGGCGAGATGTTCGCGGGGTCCATCGCGTCGAAGGACCCGTCCTCGGGCGCCGCCATCTGTGACGCCATGCCCTCCCCGGCGGAGGTGGTCATGCGGGTACGAGCAGCAGGAGCGATCGCGTTGGCGGTGACGCCGTACCCCTTCATCTCCGCGGCGGTCTGGATGGTCAGCAGCGCGATTCCGGCTTTCGCGGTGGCGTAGTTCCCCTGTCCGACCGAACCGAAGAGCCCGGCCCCCGAGGAGGTGTTGATGACCCTGGCCCGGCGGGGGCGGCCGGCCTTCGATTCGGCGCGCCAGTACTCGGCGGCGTGCCGCAGCGGCGCGAAGTGACCCTTGAGGTGGACGTTGATCACGGTGTCCCAGTCCTGCTCCCCCATACCGACGAGCATCTTGTCCCGGAGGAAACCGGCGTTGTTGACCAGCACGTCGAGCCCCCCGAAGTGGTCGATCGCCTGGTGGACCAGTTCCCGTGCCCCGTCCCAGGAGGAGATGTCGTTCCCGTTGACCACGGCCTCACCGCCGGCGGCCCGGATCTCCTCCACGACCTGCTCGGCCGGGGATTCCCCCACGTCCGATCCGTCGAGGCCGGCGCCGAGGTCGTTGACCACGACCTTCGCGCCCTCTGCCGCGAAGGCCAGGGCGTGCTCCCGGCCGATTCCGCGGCCGGCGCCGGTGACGATGACGACGCGTCCGTCGCAGATTCCCATGGTTCTCCTCGATGTGTTGTTCGGCCTCGACGTGGTGTTCGCCGACGTGATGGCCGGGACTGTCAGGACGTGGTGTTGGCGTTGGACGCCGAGAGGAACGCCGGCTTCTCGCCGCCCCCGTGGACCAGGAGCTCGGCTCCGGTGATGTAGGCCGCCAGCGGCGAGGCCAGGAAGGCGGCCGCCTGCCCCACATCCCGCGGGTCGGCCATGCGACCCATGGGAATGGTGGCGTCGACCGCGGCGACGCCGTCGGAGTCCCCGTAGTGCATTTCGGCGAGTTCGGTCTTGACCGGTCCCACGACGACCGAGTTGATCCGCACCGCGGGCGCCCACTCGACGGCCAGGGACTGCGTCAGCGAGTCGATGCCCGCCTTGGCCGCGCCGTAGGACGCCGTTCCGGGTGAGGGCCGGTGTCCGGAGACCGACGAGATGTTGACGATCGCTCCTCCGGCCGGCTGCATCACCCGGTTCGCCTCCTGGGCCACCGTGAGCGCGGACAACAGGTTCAGCGCGACGATCTTGGCGTGGAAGTTGGCGCTGGCATCGGCCGCCAGGGCGAACGGGGCACCGCCGGCGTTGTTGATCACGACGTCCAACCGACCGTGCCGATCCACGATCCGCTCCACCATCGCGCGAACCGCCTCGGGGTCCCGGAGATCGACCGAGTGGAACTCGAGATCGCCGACGTCGGACCCCTCGTCCGCGGGGCGCCGCGCGCAGGTGACGACGACGGCACCGGCTTCTCGGAAGACTCTGCTGATCCCCGCGCCGACGCCACGGACGCCGCCCGTGACGAGGACGACCCTGCCCGCCAGACCCAGATCGATGTGCGACATGCGTGCTAGCCTACCAAGCAAGCGTTTGGTCAGTCACCCGCCCGCTGAACCACAGCGGCGGCGTGCGAAGGGAGCACCATGGGCATCACCGTCGACAGGGGAGCAGACGGCATCGCGACCGTCACCGTCGACTTCCCCCCCGTCAACGCCATACCCTCGGCGGGGTGGTTCGAGCTCGGCGAGCAGATCCTCGCCGCCGGTCGCGACCCGGGGGTCCACGTGGTGATCCTCCGGGCCGAGGGCCGTGGGTTCAACGCCGGCGTGGACATCAAGGAAATGCAAAACTTCGAGGGCTTCGACCACCTGCTCGCCGCCAACCGCGGGTGCTACGTGGCCTTCAACGCGGTGTACGAGTGCGCGGTCCCCGTGATCGCCGCGGTGAACGGCTTCTGTGTCGGCGGCGGGATCGGGCTCGTGGGGAACGCGGACTGCATCGTCGCCTCCGACGACGCGGTCTTCGGCCTCCCCGAGGTGGACCGGGGAGCGCTCGGGGCCGCCACCCACCTGGCCCGAATGGTCCCCCCGCACATGATGCGCACCCTGTACTTCACCTCCCGCACCGTCACCGCGCAGCAACTGCACCAGTGGGGCACGGTCTACGAAGTGGTCCCCCGCGACCGGCTCGACGCGGCCGCCCGGGACCTCGCCGAGACGATCGCCGCGAAGGACACCCGTGTGATACGGGCGGCCAAAGAGGCCATCAACCACATCGATCCCGTCGACGTGAAGTCCTCCTATCGGATGGAGCAGGGCTTCACCTTCGAACTCAACCTCGCCGGCGTGGCCGACGAGCACCGCGACGAGTTCGTCAAGAGCGGGACGAACCTGGATAAACGAGCCGATCGAGCCGAGAGGACGGGCGAGAACAAGTGACGACGACCCCCACCCCGCGCGACAAACGCACCAGTATCGACGAGGCCGTCTCGCGCCTGCGCAGCGGAATGACCATCGGTATCGGCGGATGGGGCTCGCGGCGCAAGCCCATGGCGCTCGTCCGGGCGATCCTCCGCCGGGAGGACCTCACCGACCTCACCGTGGTCTCCTTCGGCGGCCCCGACCTGGGGTTGCTCTGCTCAGCCGGGAAGGTCTCCAAGGCCTACTACGGCTTCGTGTCACTCGACTCCGCCCCGTTCTACGACCCGTGGTTCGCCCGCCGCCGCACCGAGGGCTCGATCGTCGCCCGCGAGATGGACGAGGGCATGGTCCGGGCCGGCCTCACCGCCGCCGCGCACCGCCTGCCGTTCCTACCCACCCGCGCCGGTCTCGGCTCGGACGTGTTCCGCTTCTGGGGGGACGAACTCAAGACCGTCGACTCGCCGTATCCGGCGGACGGACGGACCGAGACCCTCGTGGCGATGCCGGCCCTTCGGATGGACGCCGCGCTGATCCACCTGGACAAGGCCGACAGGCACGGCAACGCCGCCTTCACGGGCGTCGACGGGTACTTCGACGACCTCTACGCCATGGCCGCCGACACCGTCCTGCTCGAGGTCGACGAGGTCGTGGATTCCGCCGACGCGCTGATGACCGAGGTCGGTCCCCAACGCATGCTCCTCAGCCGCATGTTCGTGGACACCGTCTCCGAAGCCCCGAACGGCGCGCACTTCACCTTTGCCGGCGGTTACGGCCGCGACGAGGCGTTCCAGAAGCACTACGCCTCCTGTGCCAGGGACGACGCGTCGTGGGCGGACTTCGTCTCCGAGTTCCTGTCCGGGTCCGAGGAGGAGTACCAGAGGGCGGTCTCGGCGTTCGCGGAGAAGGCCGCCGCCGAGAAGGCCGCCGCTGCCGCAGACAAGGGAGCCACGCGATGACCGACACCACCACACGACCCGCCACCGCTCAGTCCATCAGCAGGGCCGAGTACTGCGCCATCGCGTGCGCGGAGATCTTCGCCGGCGCCGGGGAGATCTTCGCCTCGCCCATGACCCCGATGGCCACCATCGGGGCGCGGCTCGCGCGGCTGACCACCGAGCCGGACCTGCTCATCACCGACGGTGAGTACCGCTTCCTCGGCCAGACCCCGCCGCTGGGAAAGGTCATCGACTTCGAGGGATACATCCCCTTCCCCCGGGTGTTCGACGTCCTGCAGGCCGGCACCCGCCACGTGGTGATGGGCGCCAACCAGATCGACCGCTTCGGCAACCAGAACCTCTCCGCCTTCGGCGACGACGTCCAGAAGCCCTCGCGACAGATGTTCGGCCTGCGGGGTGCGCCCGGCAACTCGCTCAACCACGCGACCAGCTACTGGGTGGGCAAGCACTCCACCCGCGTCTTCACCGGGAAGGTCGACATCGTCTGCGGAGTGGGCTACGACCGGTACACCCCGGGGGACCCCGCCTTCCGGTACCACCACCTGCACCGAGTGGTGACAAACCTCGGCGTGTTCGACTTCGGCGGGACCGACCACGGGATGCGCGCGCTGAGCCTGCACCCGGGCGTCACCGCCGAGGAGGTCGCGGAGAACACCGGCTTCGAGATCGAGGGCCTGTCCGAGGCCGGCGTCACCCGCGATCCCTCGGCGGAGGAGCTGCGCCTCATCCGTGACGTGCTGGACCCCCGCGGGTTCCGCGACCGCGAGGTGCCGACCGCATGAGCGCGCCGACCATCGCCACGGCCTTCACCGAGCTGGTCGGGGTGGAGTACCCGATCGTCCAGACGGGCATGGGCTGGGTCTCCGGACCCGAGCTGACCGCGGCCACCGCCAACGCCGGAGGGCTGGGGATCATCGCTTCGGCCACGATGACGTATCCGGAGCTCGAGAACGCGATCCTTCGCACCAGGGAGCTGACCACCCGCCCCTTCGGGGTCAACCTCCGCGCCGATGCCGAGGACGCCGCCGAGCGATGCGAGCTGATGATCAGTCACGGCGTGAAGGTGGCGTCGTTCGCCCTCGCGCCCAAGCCCGAGTTGATCGCGCGCCTCAAGGACAACGGCCTCGTCGTCATCCCCTCCATCGGCGCGGCGAAGCACGCCGTCAAGGTGGCCTCCTGGGGTGCGGACGCCGTGATCGTCCAGGGCGGAGAGGGCGGGGGGCACACCGGCCCCGTCGCCACGACGCTGTTGTTGCCCAGCGTCATCGACGCCCTCGGCGGTGCCGGCAACACCTCCATCCCGGTCATCGCCGGCGGAGGCTTCTTCGACGGCCGCGGCCTGGTGGCCGCGCTCGCCTACGGCGCCGCGGGCGTCGCCATGGGCACACGCTTCCTGCTCACCAGCGACTCCCGCGTCCCGGACGCGGTCAAGAGGCAATACCTGGACAAGGGACTCCAGGACACCGTCGTGTCCACCCGCGTCGACGGGATGCCGCACCGCGTCCTGCGCACCGGCCTGGTCAACGCCCTCGAGTCGGGCAGCCCCGTCAAGGGGATGCTCGCCGCGGTGCAGAACGCCAACAAGTTCAAGTCCATGACCGGTATGAAGTGGCAGACGCTCGCCCGGGACGGCCTCAACATGAAGAAGGCCTCCGACCGCACCTGGCAGCAGATCGTCATGGCCGCCAACACCCCGATGCTGCTCAAGGCCGGCCTGGTAGAGGGCAACACAGAGGCCGGCGTGCTGGCCTCCGGACAGGTCGTGGGCATGATCGAGGACCTGCCCAGCTGCGACGAGCTGATCCAGCGGATCATGACGCAGGCGCACGAGCGGCTGGAGGCACTGCGGGGCCACAGCTCGTAGTCCGGGTGTCGTCACCCCCGGGCGCATGGTCTTTCGATGATCGCCCCGGCGGACCACGCCTCGTTCACGCACGGCCTGATCCCCGCACCCGCCGACCACCGTGGTCGGCGGGTGCGGC
>NZ_JAALDV010000351.1:0-3016 GCF_014145045.1 Dietzia sp. DQ12-76 | reverse complement strand
TGTCGCGCCGGCTGGGCCGGACAGTGGTGCGGCCGGGGGAGGTCTGATCGCGTCCGCGAGCTGCCGCGCACTCGCCCGCGTCCCGGACGTGGCCGGCGCCATCGGTGGCGCGGTGTTCGCGAGCACACCATGATGGCACCGTGTGCCGCTATTGCGGACAGCGTGAGCAGGATGTGAGTTCTCAGGAGAGAAAAGTAGTGCGGGGTCGGGAGACACGTCGGTGCGTACCCAATCCCTTGTTCGGCCGCGCGCGGCGGCAGCGTCTCCCGGTGACGTGGCTCGGGCCACGTTCTGTGGGCGTGTACGGCGGTGGGCGAGACACCTTGTCAGGGAAGAAAAGGGGTGGGAGTGACTTCGGCAATCGAAGGCGACGAAGAAATACGATGGTCCCAGGTGGAAGACAGTTTCTTCGTCGGTAATTTCCGCGGGAACTTCGTGGGGTACATCGACCGGAATTCCGACGGCGGTTTCACCTGCTACGACAGGATGTCGAGACAGCATGGCGAGTCCGGTTCGCTGGACGAGGCGATCTCCAGTCTGAATGATCTGTATTTTTCCGAGGCGAGCGAGGGAGGGTTGAATGTCGCTGGACGCTGAGTCCCCCACGTCGCCCGGGACCGGGCACTTGAAGTATCTGGTGTACACGAGCGTGCCGGTGCGGAAGATGCTGCCGGGCGACCTGGAGTCCATCCTGTTCACCTCCCGGGAGCGCAACCGTGCCGCCGATATCACCGGTGTCCTCCTCTTCAGGAACAACTGCTTCATCCAGTTCCTCGAAGGCCCTCCGGCCGCGATCGACGAGTTGATGACGCGCATCGCCGCCGATGACAGACACAGTCGCGTCAGGGTCCTGTTAACGGAACCCGCAGCCGAGCGCAGCTTCTCCGACTGGAAGATGGGCTTCGGCATCCCCAAGGAGACCCGGTCGACCGGAGTCGACGGCGTGCGGGACAGCTTCAACGACCTCACGGGCGGGTCGAGCTACGACGTCGTCCGTCGGGCCGCCGAGGATTTCTCGATCTGGTTCAAGGTCAGGGAGCGCTCGATCTCGACCACCGTCTGAGCGTCGATCCGTCCTACGCCCGGGCGACGGGCACGCCGGCGCGTAGGACGCGATGCGCCCCGCAGTGGCACGACTCGTAGGTCACGGTGCCCTCGCTGGTCGGGTGGGACGAACGGCGCAGCCAGTCGTGCTGATGCCGGCCAGGGTCCGCGGGATGCGGAACGAGGACGCCGCGGTCGTGGTGGAGGTCGGTGGGTGAACAGGCTGCTGTGGTCATGCGCCGACTGTGGTGCAATGGGTCAGTGCAGTTCAACCATGGCAATATGGTCGGCCCGACACTCGCGGCGGAGTTGGCCTCGCTCGCCGCCGGGTCGTGGGACGCCGACGCGGCCGTCGGGGTGCTCCGCGCCCACGGCGTCCGCAGGCCCGAGCTGGACAACGCCAGGTCAGAACGCCTGAAGGAGTGGGCATCGCGGCTGAGAGCGCCGTTCTCGGCGCCGGACGTGGACTCCACATGCGACGCGATCAACGAGCTGCTGGAATCGGCCGCGTCGAGGCCGTCCCTGAGCACACACGACGGGCACAAGCCCCACCTGCACTTCGCGGCCGACGGCGACGACGTCGTGGAGCGCGTCAGGGCCATCACCGCAGGCGGTCTGGCGATCTTCGCGGTCGAGTCGGAGGGCTGTCGTCTGGGGGCCTGTCTCCGCGCGGGGTGCCCCGAGGTGTTCGTCGACACCAGCCGGAACGGCGGACGGCGCTACTGCAGCGCTCGATGCGGTAACCACGACGCCGTCCAACGGCACCGGGCCCCCGGCCGTCGCCGGGGCCGGGAAGGCCATGCGAACAGGGCGATACCTCGGTCCGCTAGAGAGCACCCCCCCAGTACATGAGGGAGAGCTGCATCGGGAGCGCGAGGGCCGCGCACGTCCCGGCGGCCACGAGATGACGTGACGGCACCGTCCGCCAGCGGCGGGCGGCGGCGATCGACCACACGACGGCGAGCGCACCGCTGAGCATGGCCAGGGCTGTGAGAGTCGTGTGGGGGGCGGCGAGCGTGGGCCACCCCCACAGCAGAGGACCGAGGGGCATGGTGATCGCGGCTGAGAAGGTGACCGCGGTTGCGGTCACCCAGGCGACGGCGATCCCCGGCGCCAAGGAGGGAGTCCGCTCGCGCCCGCGTCCACGTCGAACGAGCCGCCTCATGGCACCGACCACGACGGCCAGTGCGACCACCACCCATGCGAGCAGAGCGGACATGACCACCCGCCGATCGTCCTGTGGCGACGACGGTGTGAGTGTCTGCTCGAGCATGCCGCGGTCTCCGCGCTCGAGCACCGTGATCCCCGACCTGCTGATCCGACCGGCGACGCAACCGGCCGGGTCGCACCAGCGCCCCTCGCTCTCGGGCGTGAGTCGTCGTCCGTTCAACACGAGGTCGTCCCCGTCGGCGGTCACTCGGACCTGCCCGAGCAGGCTGCGGAGCAGCTTCTCTGGTCCGAGTCCTGTGAAGAGTCGCTCCTGGAACGAGCCCGTCGGGGTCGTGGCGCGGCTCGACGGCAACCACTCAGGGATGATCGCCGGGGCCGGACCCGCGGGTGCCGGGTGCGCCCGACCGGCGTGGACCATCCAGTCGATCACTGCGTCTACCACGGCTCCGGTCGCCTCGGTCGCTGCGGCATCCTGGGAGTTGACCGCGACGAACACGCCGACGTCCGCCTCCGGGATGAGGGTCAGCCAGGCCTGTCCGTCGGCCCCGGCGTGTTCCAGCACCCGCACGCCCCGGCGGTGGTCCTCGAAGAACACCTGGGTGTGGCCACCGCCGCCGTGATGCGGTCTGACGCTCGTGGCGCGGGCCTCCTCGACGACCCGTGCAGGCACGCCGCCGCCCTCGGTGACCAATGCCGAGAGCAGTGCGGCGGCATCCCGTGCCGACCACCGCAGGGAGGCCGAAGGCGCCTCCGGGACGTCGGGCCACGGCGCGGCCTCGAACCCGTCCCCGGTCGGAGCGAC
>NZ_JAALDV010000350.1:0-3559 GCF_014145045.1 Dietzia sp. DQ12-76 | reverse complement strand
GGGCGCGCCGGGCCGGCCGGGGGCGCGGGAGATGCTGCTGTGCACGGACCGCGCGGAGGGCGTCGGCCTCACCGTGGACCTCTAGTGGTCGGCCGACCCCGCCCCACTAGGGTGGTGCCCGTGAGTGGGCAGAGGGACGACACCGGGACCGCCACGTCCGGCCGGGGAGCCGACGGGCCCTCCGGGCAGCGTCGACGGCTCCCGCCCCGTGATCGGATGCGCCAGATCACGTCAGCGGCGTCCGCCCTGTTCGCCGCGACGATCTCCGAGAAGGTCACCGTCGCGGACATCGTCAACCGGGCGGGTGTGTCCCGGGCGCTGTTCTACCGCCACTACTCGTCGGTGGACGAGGTCTTCCAGTCCGTTGTGGACCTCGTCGCCCAGGATTTCGTCGACCGCCTCCGGCTCGAGACCACCGACGATCAGGACGCCGAACTCGTCCGGGTTCTCCACGACTTCCTCTACACATGTCAGGAGGTGAGGCTGCCCGCTCGTGCGCTGCTGCGGAACTCACGTCTCCCGGGCACGGACGATTCCGTGGTCTCGATGGTCTTCCTGCGGGCTGAGCAGGAGATCTACCGCCGCGTCGGAATCGGCGAACCAACCCGCCTGGCCAGGTTGACCGTCCGCTCCTGGTTGACGTGCATCGAGGTGCAGACGCTCGCCTGGCTCGACGGGGGAGATCAGGACGAGACGATCGACGAACTCGCCTCACGGCTGACGGCCACCCTCAGGGCCCTCATCCGCGTCACCCTGCCGACCGAGGACGAGGGCATGCTGGCACTCGCCCGGATACTCGGCTGACCGGCTCCTCCCTCCGCGGTCGTCAGTCGCCCGCCTTCCGGACGACGTCGAAGACCATCTTCTGGACGCCGTTGCCGTAGGCCTCGTGCTCGGTGAGGGCCAGCGGAATGGCGTCGACGTCGGCCGTGCCGAAGAGGCGCTTTCCCGCGCCCAGCAGGAGCGGGAAGACCAGAAGGTGGTAGCGGTCGACCAGGCCCGCCTCGGACAGGGCGTGGCCGAGGGTCGCGCTGCCGTGGACGATGATCGGGCCGCCGTCGCTCTCTTTGAGCCCGGCCACCTCCTCGACCGAGCGCAGGATGGACGTCGGTCCCCAGTCGTCCACGAGGTCCGCGTCGGTGAGGGTGGACGACACCACGTACTTGGGCAGCTCGTTGTACCGGGCGAAATCCTCCGTCATGCTCGGCCAGACCGGCGAGAACGCCTGGTAGCTGCGGCGCCCGAGCAGGAGCGCGGTGGCCTCGTCCTGTTCGCGTCCCTTGATCTCGTACGCGGCCTCGTCGAAGGGGATGTCCCGGAAGGTCCATCCGGCGTTGCGATAACCCTCTTCCCCGCCGGGCGCCTCCATGACCCCGTCGAGGGACATGAAGGCGGTGATGATGAGCGTGCGCATGGCGGTCCTTTCGCTGTGGAGTGGTGACGTCCTGTGGGGGTGGCGTGCTGTCCGGCGGTCTCCGGCTGCGGCTCAACCGGGAGCCAGGACCTCCGTCTCGAGCCGTCGGTAGCCGGCCTCCATGCCCTCGACCATTCCGGTGCCGAGGATGATGTCGCGGAGCTCGGCGCTGTCGTAGGTGATGACGAGCGTCATCAGCGTCCCGTCCGCGACGGCCGTGAGCGTCTGCTCGTTGTGCGTGGGCGGGCCCTCGACCCCCTCCATCGTCTCGGTGAAGACCTCCCGGTGCGGCGGATCGGACGCGAGCACCTCGCCGGTCAGGGCGAAGGCCTCTCCCTCGACGCCGGCGGCGGGGGCCCACTCGAAGCGGGTGATCTCGCCGGGTGCAGAGGCGACCCGGTAGCTGACCAGTGCCCAGCCGTCGGGTCCGTGGAACCACCGGCTCAGTAGCTCAGGGTCATGGTGCGCGTCCCAGATCTGCCGGGGTGTCCCGCGCAGTACACGGCTGATCCGGACCTGCGTGTCCCCGAGGAGCTGTGCGCCGGCCGCTCGGTCGGCGGCGAAGGAGCGCAGGTCGGCCAGGACGTCGTCGATCTGGGCCATCGCGGACCGGGTGCCCTCCTCCATGCCCATGCCGAGGAGTTGCTCGAGCTGGTCGAGGCCGGCGAAGTACGTTGTGGTGGTCAGACGCGCGCCGCTGTCGGTCTCCTCGAAGGAGAACACCGCGCGCATCGTCGGCATCTCCGGATCGGGCACGCCGTCCGCGCTGGTGAAGCCGTCCAGGACCTCGAACGAGACCCCCTCGACCACCGAGAGGAATTCCCAGTAGCCGCCGCTGCGGGTGCCGTCGGGTCCGGTCATGTGGTACTCGGACCTGCCGCCGGGGCAGAAGTCGTGACGGGTGAAGGTGGCCGGCCACTGGGGCGGACCCCAGAACCTCTCGAGCTGGCGTGGATCCGCATACGCGTCCCAGAGTCGGCGGACCGTCACGGGGAAGTCGGCGACGATGGTCATCGTCAACTCCTCGAGGTCCTTGTCGACGGATGTGACTGGCATGGTCGGCCTCTTTCCTCGTGGTGGGTCTCTCGGGGTGCGGTCTGGGTGTGGTGGTCAGGGTGAGGGTCGGGTTCGGATTCGGGGTCAGTCCTCGGCGAGTAAGGCGTCGAGCCTGTCGATGCGCCCCCGCCAGAGGCGTTCGAAGCCGTCCAGCAGGCTCTGGGCCCGGCGGATCGCCTCGGGATTGCCCCGGATGCGGCGCTCCCGGCCGTGGCGGTCGTCGGTCACGAGCCCGGCCTCCTCGAGGACGTTGACGTGCTTGCGGACCGCCGCGAACGACATGTCGTAGTGATGGGCGAGATCGGAGATGGAGTACTCGTCGGTGAGCGTGCGGCGGACGATGTCCCGGCGCGTGGCGTCGGCCAACGCCCGGAACAACCGATCCACGTCGTCGTCACTGAGATCCACCCCGTGCGTGTGATATGAAACCATTTGGTTTCACATTAGGCCTGCGTCGTCAGTACGTCAACGGTGCGGCCGAACTCGCGCGCCCGGTGTCGTGGGTCGGCCCTACCCTTGGGGCGTGCGGTCGAGCGTGAGGGTCCCGGAGTCCGAGGTCGAGCGGTTCGTGGGGTCCGCGGCGCTGGCTCGGTCGCGGCCGTACGTCAATGCGGACGCCATCGGTGACGTGGGATACACCCCTGGTTCGCGGACCCTGTCGGCCTCGGTCGCGGGAAGTGGGGGCCGCCGGTACCGGACCGAGGTCGCCTTCGGGACTCCCGATCAGGACGGCTGGTCCCGTCCGAAGCTCAGCACCTGCACCTGCCCCGTGGCGATGCGGTGCAAGCACGCCGCGGCGCTCATGCTGTTCGCCGCGGCGGACGATCCCGGATCCGACTACCCCGGATCCGACTACCCCGTGCCCGATTCCCCACTGCCCGACTGGCGGAGGCGGATCGAGGAGACGCTGCACCAGATGGTGACGCAGTCCCCGCCGCGCGAGTCGGAGGTCTACGGCCTGCAGCTGTCGGTGGTGGCGGACGAGACCGTGGACGACGGCTGGACGGGCGGGCTGAGGCCCGGGCTGGGCAACCGGCTCCGCGCCCGCATCGTCGTGCCGGGCCGTGGCGGCCGGTGGAAGTCGGCGGG
>NZ_JAALDV010000035.1:0-7347 GCF_014145045.1 Dietzia sp. DQ12-76 | reverse complement strand
TGTTGACTCTGCCCGGGCCGAAGGGCCCCGTGGAGATCGAGGTGCGGCCCTACTCGGTTCCGATGCACCGGGTGATCCCGGGACTGGAATCCCAGCCGCACCGGATCGGGGTGGCGCTGATGAACCCCGTGGGTCGGGGACGGATCCGAGGTGGGAGCACCGCGGACAGCGGTCCTCACGTGGTGCTGGCCGACGACCCCCTCGACGCCGCCGCTCTGGAGCACGCCGCCGGGGCGGTCGCGGACGGACTGGGGATCCCGGATGGCGCGCCGCGGCCGGATCCGATCCGGTCCACCTCCCAGCACCTCGCGGGGTCGGCGCGGATCGGCGAGGTCGTGGACGACTCCGGCCGGGTCCTGGGGTGCGAGGGGCTGCGGGTGGCCGACGCCTCGGTGTTCCCGACACTGCCGCGGTGCGGCCCCTACCTGTCGGTTCTCGCGGTGGCCGAGGACCTCGCCGCGCGAGTGGTCCACCGGGACTCGTGGTAGAACCGATACGAGAACACGTTCCACCGCAGCGGTGGGGGTGCGGGCGGAAGGGTCAACATGACGAGTAGCGAGTTGGAGATCGAGACCGTCGAGCCCCGGTCGTTCACGGTCGCCGGAGCGGCCGGGATGCTCGTCGGCGACGTGTGGGAGCCGTCCGGTGGAGCCGATCCGGTCGACGAGATCCTCATGCTGCACGGCGGAGCGCAGACCCGGAACTCGTGGAACCGCGCCGCCCGGCGTCTGGCGACCGAGGGGTACCGGGTGACGACGATGGACGCGCGCGGTCACGGGGACAGCGACTGGGCGGACGACGGGGACTACGACATCCACCGCATGGTCGACGACCTGGAACTGATCGTGGCCGCACGCTTCACCGACCGGCTGCCGGTGCTCGTCGGGGCCTCGCTGGGCGGGTTGACCGGGCTGTTGGCGCTGGGGACGGGCAAGCCCGTCGCCCGGGCGCTGGTGCTGGTGGACGTCACCCCGAGGATCGAGGCGGAGGGTGTGGAGCGGATCGGGGAGTTCATGCGTTCCGGTCTCGACGGGTTCGCGGACCTCGAGGAGGCCGCGGACGCGATCGCCTCCTATCAACCGAATCGTCGTCGTCCATCGAACCTCGACGGCCTGCGCAAGAACCTCCGACAGAAGGACGACGGCCGCTGGTACTGGCACTGGGACCCACGTTTCGTCGCGGGCGCCACCGGAGACAACGCCGAGATCGGAAACGACTACTTCGAGGGGATCGTGCCCCACGTGTCCGAACCGACCATGCTCATCCGGGGGTCGCGTTCCGACATCGTCAGTGACGAGTCGGTGGCCCACCTGCTGCGACATCTCCCGCACGCCTACACGCACGAGGTCGCGGACGCGGGCCACATGGTGGCCGGTGACGACAACGCCGTGTTCCTCGACCAACTCGAGTGGTTCCTCGCGGAGATCCTCGGCTCCCCGCCCCGGCAGGGGGCGTCCGGGGAATAACCCCGATCGGGCGGCGTTGTTCCACACTGCACGGCCGTGAATACCCGCATGGGTATGGTTCGTGCGAGAAGGTCGTCGTCGGCGCGGGCTGTCCGTAGGCTGGCGACGAGAGACGACGGGACGAGAGTCGCCCCGTCCCGCTAGGAGGGCAATCGTATGACCACCGTCGACATCACGACCGCCGACTTCGAGAAGACCGTCACCGACAACGACATCGTCCTGGTGGACTTCTGGGCCGAGTGGTGCGGCCCGTGCAAGGCTTTCGGGCCGGTGTTCGAGAAGGTCTCCGGCAAGAACCCCGAGCTCGTCTTCGCGAAGGTCGACACCGACGCGGAGCAGCAGCTGGGCGCCATGCTCCAGATCCAGTCGATCCCCACCCTCATGGCGTTCCGTGAGGGCATCGCCGTGTTCCGTCATTCCGGCGCGATCCCTGAGCAGGCGCTCGACGACCTGGTCGAGCAGATCAAGGGTCTCGACATGGACGAGGTCCGCAAGGCCGTCGAAGAGGCGCAGGCACAGCAGGGCGACGCCCGGGCCTGAGTCCGGCCACGTCCGTCCGGGCGCAAAACAAGAACACGTTCTCGAATCAGCGAGCTCCGCGCCAGTAATGCGGATATCGTGATGAGAACACGTTCCAGTGGCGGGATCCCCCCGTCGCGCCCGGAGGGAGTCGAATGAAGACCAAGGCCGCCATCGCCCGCGAGCTGGGCAAGCCGTTCGAGATCGTCGAGGCCGAGCTCGACGGTCCCAATTTCGGCGAGGTGCTCGTCAAGTGGAAGGTCGCCGGCCTGTGCCATTCCGACCTCCACATCACCAGTGGTGACCTGCCCGGGCGTCTTCCGATCGTCGGCGGGCACGAGGGTGCGGGCGTCGTCGAGGCGGTCGGGGAGGGCGTGACCCACGTCCAGCCCGGCGACCACGTGGTGGGTTCGTTCATCCCGGCCTGCGGCAAGTGCTCGGCCTGCGCCCGCGGCATGACCAACCTGTGCGACGGCGGACTCAACGGCACCATCGGCGAGATGGCCGACGGCCGCTACCCGTTCGCCCTCGCCAATGGTGAGACCGCGGGTGCGATGTGCACCCTCGGCACGTTCTCGCAGTACACCGTCGCCAATATGAACTCGGTGGTCAAGGTCCAGGACTGGATCCCCTTCGAGGTCGCGGCGCTCGTGGGCTGCGGCGTCACCACCGGCTGGGGATCCGCCGTCTACTCGGCCGATGTCCGGGCCGGGGACACCGTGGTGGTCTTCGGCATCGGTGGCATCGGTATCAACGCGATCCAGGGCGCGAAGCACGCCGGGGCGCGATTCATCCTCGCCATCGACACCGACGAGTCGAAGCTGGCCAAGGCCCAGGAGTTCGGTGCGACCCACGTCTACACAGACGTGGAGCAGGCCAAGGCCGAGTTGCCGGGCCTGACCTGGGGCGCCATGGCGGAGAAGGCCATCATCACGATTGGTGTGGCCGATGCGAAGGTGACCGCCGACGCCACCGACATGGTGGGCAAGCGTGGGGTCGTGGTCCTGACCTCGATGGGCGGACTCGACAACCAGTCCATCAACCTCACGGGGTTGTTCGTCTCGCAGTACGAGAAGGTCATCAAGGGATCGTTGTTCGGCTCGGCCAACGCCTTCCACGACATCCCCAACATTCTGCGGCTGTGGGACGAGAAGCAACTGAAGCTCGACGAGCTGATCACCCACCGCTTCACGCTCGACCAGGTCAACGAGGGGTACGAGATCATGGAGTCGGGTGGACAGGGCATGGTCCGCGGGATCATCGTCCACGACGACTGATCGCCTCGGCCCGGGCCCCGGTTCCCCTCGGCAGAGGTGGGCCGGGGCCCTCGCCGTATCCCGGACTGGACAGAAATACCCCCATGGGTACAATGGGCCGTGGATCGACACGCATCCGCGAGAGAGCAGGAGGGCCTGGTATGGCTGACGACGAGGCGAGGACCCAGGTGCTCAACCGCCTGCGCCGGGCGCGGGGGCAACTGAACGCGGTGATCGACATGGTCGAGCAGGAGCGTCCCTGCAAGGATGTCGTCACGCAGTTGGCCGCGGTCTCCAAGGCGCTGGACCGTGCCGGATTCAAGATCATCAGCACCAACATCCAGGAGTGCCTGGCCGCCGACGGCGAGTCCGGTGAGGACGGCATCACGGTCGCCGAATTGGAGAAACTCTTCCTCTCGCTCGCCTGACCGCGGCCAGAGACCGTGGGATGCTGGCCCCGGCACCCGCAGACACCCGACCACAGACGTGAGGACTACGACATGGACGTCGGAATCGGTACGTACACGGCGATGGGGTTCGACGAGGCGGTGGAGGCCACCCGCGAGGCGCTCGCCGACCGCGGCTTCGGGATCCTCCACGAGATCGACCTCACCGCGACCCTCAAGAAGAAGATCGACAAGGACATCGAGCGCGTCCTGATCCTCGGCGCCTGCAATCCCGGGTTCGCGGGCGAGGCGTTCGACGTGAGCAAGGAGGTCGCGCTGATGCTGCCCTGCAACGTCGTGGTCCGTGAGTCATCCGGGGGATGCGTCATCGAGGCGCAGAACCCGGCGCTGCTGGCGCAGGTCATCTCTGGTGGCCTCCAGGACATGGCGGACGAGTTGTCCGCGCAGATGCGGTCGATGATGAAGGACCTGACCCGCTGAGTAGCCTTGGGGCATGACCCAGGAGCCGCACACCGATCCCCGGGCCCTCGCCCAGCAGAGACTGGAGGCGATGGTGGGCCGGGGGGAGTTGTCCCTCGCCGAGTTCTCGGACCGGGCCGCCCGCATCTGGTCCGCCACCTGCCCCTCCGAGTTGGAGGCGGCCCTGAGCGGGCTGCCGATGCACAGCGCCGCCGGGCCGCCCCCGACCTCGGCGCAGCCGCCGGCCACCCGGCCGACAGGGGCGATCACCGTGGACGAGAGTCAGAAGAGGACCTCGGTCTTCGACACGCTCAAGCGGGAGGGCCGGTGGTCCCTCCCGGATGACTACCGGCTGACGTCCTGGATGGGTGAGATCTTCCTCGACGCCCGTGAGGCGGTGGTCGACCGCCCACGCACGCACATCAAGCTCGATCTGTGGGCTGCCAACGCCAAGATCCTGCTCCCCCCGGGTGTCTCGGTCGCGGTGACCGGCAACCGGACGTGGTCCGAGCTCAAGATCGACGAGGGCCGCTACGACGTCCGTGGGGGCCCCCACCTGGACTTCGAGATCAACGGCTTCATGGCCGGCGTGAAGATCAAGATCCTCGCCGCGGGGGAGCGGATCCCCAAGACCTGGAAGTGGTTCTAGCGTCGCGCCGAGGGCTCACCCCTGCCGACGGCGCCACACCGTGTGACGGTGCCGGACCTCGTCGTCGTAGCCCTCGACGCGACTACGCGGGTCGGTGATCCAGTCGCCCACCTCGACCCGCTCCCAGGTCCCGTCCAGCTCCGGGGCGAGGACGGTCCCCGGGGCGTCCGCGTCGATCTCGGTGACCAGGCACTCGTCCGCCGCGACGAGCGCCGCGGCGTAGATCTGTCCGCCGCCCATGACGACGGCGTCGGGTCCGGCCGACGCCAGCGCCTCGGCCACCGACAATGCGCGCTCGGCCCCGCTGGCCGCCCACTCGGCGTCCCGGGTGCAGACGATGTTGCGCCGGCCGGGCAGGGGCCGGAACCGCTCCGGCAACGACTCCCAGGTGGCCCGACCCATCACCACCGGCAGGCCCGCGGTGGTCTGCTTGAAGAACGCGAGATCCTCCGGGACGTACCAGGGCATGTCCCGGCCGTCGCCGATCACCCCGCCGCGGGCCTGCGCCCACACCATCCGCACCGGCACGGTCGCCTCCGCCGCGCTCAGACCGCGACCGGGGCCTTGATGCCCGGGTGGTGCTCGTACCCGACCACGTCGAAGTCCTCGAAGCGATAGTCGAAGATCGAGTCGGCCCGCCGCAGGCGGAGCTCCGGGTAGGGGAAGGCCTCGCGGGCCAGCTGGGTCCGCGCCTGCTCGACGTGGTTGTCGTAGATGTGGCAGTCGCCACCGGTCCAGATGAACTCGCCCACCTCCAGTCCGACCTGCTGGGCCACCATGTGGGTGAGCAGCGAGTAGGAGGCGATGTTGAACGGGACGCCCAGGAAGAGATCGGCGCTGCGCTGGTAGAGCTGGCAGCTCAGCCTGCCGTCGGCCACGTAGAACTGGAACAGCAGGTGGCACGGCGGTAGCGCCATGTCCGACAGCTCGCCCACGTTCCACGCGGAGACGATGTTCCGACGGGAATCCGGGTCGGAGCGCAGGAGGTCCACCGACGCCGCGATCTGGTCGACGTGCCGCCCGTCGGGGGTGGGCCAGGACCGCCACTGAACGCCGTAGACGGGCCCGAGCTCGCCGCGCTCGTCGGCCCACTCGTCCCAGATGCTCACGCCGTTCTCGCGCAACCAGCCGACGTTGGAGTCCCCGCGCAGGAACCACAGCAGTTCGTAGGCCACCGACTTGAAGTGGACGCGCTTGGTGGTGATCAGAGGGAACCCCGCCGCCAGGTCATAGCGCAGTTGGTGGCCGAACAGGCTGCGGGTGCCGGTCCCCGTGCGGTCGGACTTGGGGCTGCCGTGCTCCAGGACGAGTCGGAGAAGGTCCTCGTACGGGGTGGGGACGGTCATGACCGGCAGTCTACGTTCGAGTCGCTTGCGCGGCCTGGGCGGCCAGGATCTTCTCGGTGAGCTCGGGGCGGCAGATCAGCACGTCCGGGGAGTGCGTGTCGGGCTTGTTGAACCGGATGGGCGTCCCGTCGAGGCGCGAGGCGTGCAGCCCCGCGGCCAGGGCGACGCCCACCGGCGCGGCCTGGTCCCACTCGTCCTGACCGCCGGCGTGAAGATAGGCGTCCGCGTCGCCCAGCAGAACCGAGAGCATCTTGGCCCCGGCGGAACCCATGGGACGCACCTGCAGACCGACCGCGTCAGCGACCTGGAGCGCCCCGGGCGGGGGGTTGTTGCGGCTGATGACCATGGTCCCCGAGGGGGGGCCGTCCACGTAGTCGACCTGGTCCGAACGGAACACTCGGCCCGAGTCGGGCAGTCCCACCGAGGCGACGGTGGGGTACCCGTCGACGACGAGCGCGACGTGGACCGACCAGTCGGATCGGCCGGTGGAGAACTCCTTGGTGCCGTCGATCACGTCGATGATCCAGACCCGGGACTTGTCCAACCTGCTCAGGTCGTCGGACACCCCTTCGGAGAGGGTGCCGTCGTCCGGACGGTGCACGGCCAGCACCTCGTCGGTCCAGTTCTGCGCGACCTCGTTGGCGACACGGGCCAGCGATCGTCCGCGGAGCAGCCCTCCGGCGCGCGTGCCCCGGACGATGTCCCCTATCCCCGTGGCGAGGAAGCAGGCGAGGTCATCGTCGTCGAGATCACGCGTGCTGTCGCTGTGCATGGCAGACACTCTACGGAGGAGGGGCGGCGATCGGGACGGTGTCGTAGTCGTGGGACATCATGAGTTCATGTCCGACGCACTGGAGCGGTTCCACCCGGCCACGGCCTCGTGGTTCCGTGGGGCGTTCGACCGGCCCACCCCGGCGCAGGAGGGGGCGTGGGATTCCCTCGCGAGCGGCGCCCACACGCTCGTCGTGGCCCCGACGGGGTCGGGCAAGACGCTGTCGGCGTTCCTCGACTCGCTCGACCGGCTGATGTTGGGGGGCGGGGGTGATACCGACGGCTCGGCTGAGCGCCCGCCCGGCACGCACGTCCTCTACATCTCCCCGCTCAAGGCGCTGGCCGTGGACGTCGAGCGCAACCTCCGGGCGCCGCTGGCCGGTATCGCCCGTCAGGCCGCGTCCCTGGGGGTGCGGACGGCCGAGGTGACGGTGGGGATCCGCACCGGCGACACCCCTCCGGAGGAGCGCCGCC
>NZ_JAALDV010000349.1:8504-9916 GCF_014145045.1 Dietzia sp. DQ12-76 | reverse complement strand
GCCCGCCGGTCACCGACGGCGCCGGCGCGATAATCCTCGCCTCCGGCGACCGGGCACGCGAGCTGGTCGACACCCCGGCCTACGTCACGGGGATCGAGCACATCGCCGACTCCGCCGAGTTCGGCGCCCGCGATCTCACCGACTCCCCCTCGGCCCGCGCCGCCGCCGTGCGCGCCACCCGGGCATCCGGAGAGCGGCCCGATCTCGGGGGAGTGACCGTCGCCGAACTGCACACCCAGTACACGCACCAGGAACTGCTCCTGCGTTCCGCGCTGGGCATCGGCGACGACGTGGCCGTGACACCGTCCGGCGGATCGTTGCTGGCGGACCCGCTGTTCTCCGCCGGGCTCGAGCGCATCGGGTACGCCGCCAACGACGTCATGGAGGGCCGCACCGAACGCGCCCTCGCCCACGCCACCAGCGGACATCTGCTTCAGCAGAACCTCATCTGCCTCCTGGAAGGACGCCCCGCATGAGCGCCCACAGCTCTGGTCTCCCCGCGGCCGTTCTCGGCACCGGCCAGACCCACCACGTCGCCCGTCGCACGGACGTCTCCATGTCCGGCCTCTGCCGCGAGGCGATCGACGCCGCCATGACCGACGCCGGCGTGGGATGGGACGAGATCGACGCGGTGGTCGTGGGCAAGGCCCCCGACCTGTTCGAGGGCGTCATGATGCCCGAGCTCATGATGGCCGACGCGCTCGGCGCGGTCGGCAAACCGCTCCTCCGCGTCCACACCGCCGGCTCCGTCGGTGGTTCGACGGCCGTGGTGGCCGCGTCGCACATCCAGTCCGGCCGTTACCGACGAGTCCTGGCCGTAGCGTGGGAGAAGCAGTCCGAATCCAACGCCATGTGGGCCCTGAGCCTGCCCGTGCCGTTCACCGCCCCCGTCGGCGCGGGAGCCGGCGGGTATTTCGCCCCCCACGTGCGGTCCTACATCCGCACCACCGGCGCCCCGGAGCACGTCGGCGCGATGGTGGCGGTGAAGGACCGCCTCAACGGGTCCATCAACCCCCACGCCCACCTCAAGCAGCCCGACCTCACCGTGGACAAGGTGCTGCAGGGGCAGATGCTGTGGGACCCCATCCGTTTCGACGAGACCTGTCCGTCGTCCGACGGCGCGTGCGCGATCGTCCTCGGCGACGCCGAGGCCGCCGAGGAGGTCGAGTCCACCGGCCGCCGTGTCGCGTGGGTGCACGCCACCGCGTTGCGCACCGAGCCCGGGACCTTCGCCGGCCGTGACTACGCCAACCCGCAGGCCAGTCGCGACGCCGCGGCGGCCCTGTGGGCCGAGGCCGGGATCACCGACCCGGCCGAGGAGATCGACGCCGCCGAGATCTACGTCCCGTTCTCGTGGTTCGAGCCCATGTGGTTGGAGAGCCTCGGGTTCGCGGCCCCGGGCGAAGGCTGGC
>NZ_JAALDV010000349.1:1511-8323 GCF_014145045.1 Dietzia sp. DQ12-76 | reverse complement strand
TGCGCTGAGGAGCACCAGATCCCGGGGGCGCGCAAGGCCCTCGGCCACGCCTACGGTGGCGGGTCCCAGTTCTTCTCCATGTGGGTCGTCGGATCGGAACGCAGGCGATGAGCAACCCCTACCTGGACGCCGGCGGCATGTACCGGCCGCTCGAGATGAGCGAGGCGGCGTTGGCGAGCCCCGCCTACGCCGCCGCGCGCCGTTCGTGGGCCGCGACCAACGCCGGCGACCGCGACGCCTGGATCGCCGGGTGGAACCCCGAGGGCACCATCGAGGATCCCGTGGGGCCGTCGATGTTCGACGCCGAGGGCATCGGTCACACCGGCACCCAGCGGCTCCTGGAGTTCTGGGAGAAGGCCGTGGCCACCCCGGACCACATCGAGTTCCGGTTCGACCGCGGGATCGCCGCGGGCGACGAACTCCTCTGCGTCGGCACCATGCGGACCCACATGGGCTCCAGCGTCATGGAGATCGACATCGCCGTGGACTACCGCGTCGACTCCCAGGGGCGGCTTCTGAACCTCCGCGCCTTCTGGGAACAGGACGTGGCCATGGCCTCAGGACTACGACCGCTGACCGACGACGACCGCGCTGCCATCGCCGGTGCCGTCACGAAGGGCGGCTGACATGAGCCGTGTAGTGGACGCCGAGTTCTCCGTTCCCATCTCCTTCTCCCCCGTCGACCAGATCATGGACATCGCCCGAGGGGCCGAAGCCGCCGGTTTCGACCGGATCGTCCTGCCCGACTCACTGTTCCACCCGCGACGGCAGGACGAGGACTACCCGTACACCCCGGACGGCTCCCGCATGTGGGACGCCAGCACCCAGTGGGTCGAGCCCCTCGTCGCCTCCGCCGCGATGGGCGGGGCCACCTCCCGCATCCGCTTCTGCCCGCAGGTGCTCAAGGTCGGACCGCGCAATCCGCTGCTGCTCACCAGGCAGGTGGCGTCGGTGGCGCTGCTGACGGGGAACCGGCTGGACCTCGGCGTGGGGATCGGCTGGGACCCCAACGAGTTCGAGTGGTGCGGGGCGCCGTTCAAGGGCCGCGGCAAGCGCACCGACGAATCGCTGGCGATCATGCGCGAGGCCCTGCGGGGTGAGTGGATGGAGTTCCACGGCGAGCATTTCGACTTCGACGAGCTGATCTTCACCCCCGCCCCCAGCCAGCAGGTGCCGTTCTACGTCGGCGGTCACACCGAGATCGCGCTCAAGCGGGCCGCGAGGGTGGGCCAGGGCTGGACCAGCGCCATGATGGGCTATGACGAGATCGTCACCACCGTCCGGCGGCTGGGTGAACTCCTCGAGGCCGACGGCCGCTCACTGGCCGACCGGGGAGACGGCTCGCCCTTCGCGATCCAGGTGGTCTGCCTGGACCGCTTCGGCACCCGGGGCTTCACGGAACTGGTCGAGGCCGGGGTCACCGACATCATCGTGATGCCGTGGATGATCGACGGCCACGGGTTCGACTGCTCCACCGAACAGAAGCTCGACTCCATCGCGGCCTTCGGCGAGAAGTACGGACTCAGCGACTGAGATCGATGTCGCGGAGGCACGCGAGGATCTCGCGGTGGGTGTCCTCCGTGGCCTCCAGGTGCATGAGATGCCCCGCCGGCGCGGAGATCGCCCGGACCATGCGTACGTCGTCGTGATGTCGCCCGAGCCTGGAGAGCGGATCCCGTCCGTGGAACCCCTCGAGATCGGGGTCGTGCTCGGAGTAGAGGAAGTAGAACGGCACCGGGTTGGTCTGTCGCTCGAACTCCTTCCGCGCGGACCAGGACGCGTCCATCGCCCGATACCACTGCAGCGGGCCGGCGAACCCCGTGCGGGCGTACTCGGCTTCGTAGACGTCCATCTCCTCGACCGAGAACCACGGCCACGGCAGTGGAGGCGCCTCGGGCAGCGCCTCGAGATAGGTCGACCCCGGGGGGTGCTGCCACACATCGAGGTAGTGGTAGTCCGCCGACAGTGCGTAGAAGACCCTGGTGAGGAACTCCCGCTCGCGACCGGCGAGATCGGCCTCGGCCACTCCCGGCCGCGAGAAGTAGTGGAGGTGCAGGAAGTGCTTCTCGGCCATCATCGCCGAGCCCTCCAGCGGCGGGACCGAGCCGGCGGTACCCATGAACGGGTTCTCCATCCCGATCACCGCCCGCACCCGCCCGGGTTCCAGATGGCAGGTGTCGTACGCGACGCCCGCCCCGAAGTCGAAGCCCACCAGCACGATCCGGTCGGCCCCCTCGGCGTCGCACACCGCGAGGACGTCGTCGACCACCTCGCGCGGCGAGTAGGCCTCCACGTCGGCGGGCGCGTCCGACCGCCCCATGCCCCGCAGGTCCGGTGCGATGACCCGCCACCCCGCGGCGGCGAGCACCGGGATCATGCGGTGCCAGGTGAACCAGAAGTGCGGGAAGCCGTGGAGGAGGACCACCGTGCCCGGGCGGCCGTCCGCGGGGGCGGGCTCGGCGACGACGTAGTGGAGCCGAACGCCGTCGCGGTCGACGTGGCGATGGTCTCGCACGGAGCCGGACATCAGGACGACGAGCCCCGGGTCAGCGCATGACCGGGCATTTGTAGTCGACCGTCCACTCGGTGATGCCGTTGAGCCACCCCGAGCGGATGCGGGAGGGCTCGCCGAGCGCCTCCAGGTTCGGGAGGTGATCGGCGATGGCGTTGAAGATCAGTTCGATCTGCAGCCGGGCCAGGTTCGCCCCGATGCAGTAGTGCGGGCCGTTCCCGCCGAAACTCAGGTGCGGGTTGGGGTCGCGCAGGATGTTGAACGAGAAGGGGTCGGTGAACACGTCCTCGTCGAAGTTCGCCGAGCCGTACATGATGGCGGCGCGATCACCCTTCTTCATGGTCACGCCCCCGATCTCGACGTCCTCGGTGGCGGTGCGCTGGAACGACGTGATCGGCGAGGCCCAGCGGAGGATCTCGTCGTAGGCGGTCGCGGGACGCTCTGCCTTGAACAGCTCCCACTGATCGGGGTTGTCGAGGAACGCGACCATCCCGTGCGTGGTGGCGTTGCGGGTGGTCTCGTTGCCGGCGACGGCCAACAGCACCACGAACCAGCCGAACTCGTCGGGGGTGAGCCGTTCGCCGTCGATGTCGGCCTGGATGAGCTTGGTCACCAGGTCGTCTCGCGGATCGACCTCACGCTTGGCCGCGAGCTCCTGCGCGTACGACAGGACCATGGCATTGGCCATCTGCGACTCCTCGACCTTGCCGGGGACGTCATAGCTGGTCATCTGGTTGGACCACTCGAAGATCTGGTGGCGGTCCTCCAGCGGGATGCCGATGAGCTCGGCGATCGCCTGCAGCGGCAGTTCGGAGGCGACCTCGGTGATGAAGTCGCCGCTGCCCTTGGCCGCAGCGGTCTCGACGATGACCCGCGCCTTCTCGGCGAGGTGGTCGCGGAGCTTCTCGATGTTGCGGGGGGTGAAACCCTTGGAGATGGTGCGCCGGTACTTCCTGTGCTCCTCGCCGTCCTGGTTGATGAACAACAGGCGGGTCAGTTCGACGATCTCGCGCTCGGTGCCCGGTGCGAAGCGCGGGATCGCGGTGTTCTCGAACGTGGAGAACACCTCGTTGGTGCGGCGGGAGATCTCCTTGACGTCCTCGTGCTTGGTGACCACCCAGTAGCCGTCGTCGTCGAACCCGTCGGCTCCGGGCTCGTTGGCGCACCACCGGATCGGCTCGGTCCGACGGAGGTGGGCCCACTCGGGATGCGGTAGGCGCTTCTCGTAGAGCTCCGGATCCGTGAAGTCGAAACCCTCGGGGATGGTTACTGCCTGCACTTGGTACTCCTTGACCGCGTCGGATGCGTCTCGTGCTCGGCGACCGACGACCCCGGGATACTGCGAACCCGGGATCCGAGCGGTAATCTAGAACACGTTCCACCCACCATACTAGAACACGTTCCTCTCGGGCGCCCGATCCACTGTGCCCGTTCTTCCGGAAGGACCACCATGGGCAATCCCGTCATCGTCGAGGCCGTTCGTACCCCGATCGGCAAGGCGCGCGGCGCACTGTCGGGCCTGCACCCCGCACACCTGTTGGGGGCGTCCCAGAAAGAGGTCATCCGGCGCGCCGGGATCGACGCGTCGCTGGTGGAGCAGGTCGTCGGCGGGTGCGTCACGCAGGCCGGCGCCCAGGGCAACAACGTCACCCGCGGCGCCTGGCTCGCCTCCGGACTGCCGTGGCAGACCGCGTGCACGACCATCGACTGCCAGTGTTCGTCGGCGCAGCAGGCCAACCACTTCATCGCCAACCTCATCCACGCCGGGGCGATGGACGTCGGCATCGCCTGCGGCGTCGAGTCGATGAGCTGGATCGCGCTCCGCGCGGCTGTCGGCGACGGCTCCAACGGCATGCCCCGGCCCGACGACTGGCAGATCGACCTGCCCGACCAGTTCACCGCCGCCGACCGGATCGCGCAGCGGCGCGGATTGAGCCGGGCGGACCTGGAGGAGCTGGGCGTGCGGTCCCAGGCCAACGCCAAGCGCGCGTGGGAGGAGGGCCGCTTCGACCGCGAGACCTTCGGCGTCGACGCCCCCGAACGCCTGAAGGACGGAACCTACACCGGCGAGACGGTGACCGTCACCCGGGACCAGGGCCTTCGTGAGACCACCGCGGAGGCGCTCGCCGGCCTGAAGCCGGTACTCGAGGGCGGCCTGCACACCGCCGGCACCTCCAGCCAGATGTCGGACGGATCTGCCGCGGTGCTACTCATGGACGAGGACGTCGCAAAGGCACACGGGCTCCGGCCCCGCGCCCGGATCGTCCACCAGGCACTGGTCGGAGGCGAGCCCGAGTACCACCTCGACGGCCCCGTCCAGGCCACCCAGCGCGTGCTCGACCGCTCGGGCATGTCCATCGCCGACTTCGATCTCTTCGAATGCAACGAGGCCTTCGCCTCGGTGCTGCTCAGCTGGGCCGCCGTGCACGGTCCGGACATGGACAAGGTCAACGTCAACGGGGGCGCCATCGCGATCGGACATCCTGTGGGGAGCACCGGGTCTAGGCTCATCACGACCGCCCTGCACGAGCTCGAGCGAACGGACGGCGAACGCGCCCTCATCACGATGTGCGCGGGCGGCGCCCAGGCCTCGGCGAGCATCATCGAGAGGATCTGACATGAGCAGCACCACCATCGAGACAGCCGCAGCCCGCCGGAGCGAGGTCTTCGCCGCCATCTCCTCCGCCAACGGCGCGGAGGACGCGGCGGAGGCGATCGCACACCTGCTGGCGGTGCCCGTCGACGAGGCACGCGAGGTACTGAAGACGCCACTGGAGGCGTTCGTCGGACACACGACCAACCACCCGGTCGGTGCGGGGCCACACGGCTTCGCCCTGTTCCCGTTCCGCGACACTGCAGACCACTCCGACCTCTACCATTCGCGCTCGTCGGACGAGACGTCCGCGACGGCCGGCGAGTGGGACCAGCAGAAGACGGAGGAGGAGCGAAAGGCGGGCCTGGCACGGATCGAGAGCGAGTCGGCGATGTGGTTCGTCGCCGTGGACACCTCCCGCGACCAACCGGTGGGCCTGGTCTTCGGCGAGCAGATCGACGACGGCGATGTCGACGTGGCCATCTGGATCCACCCCGACGAGCGCAAGAAGGGCTTCGGCCTGGCGGCACTCAAGGAGAGCCGACGCGAGTTGGCGGCGTTCTTCCCGGGCAAGCACGTGATCGTCCGCGCACCGCTGTCGAGCTCGAAGTGAGCGAGAGCCACCCCGGGGTGGAGACCGGCGTGGACGATCCCCGGCGCTCCAAGCCGTGGGTTCTCGGCGTCATCAAGGTGATGTCCCGGGTCAACACCTGGTCCTACCGCGTCTCCGGCGGCCGCATCGGCGGCAACTGGAGGGTGGGATCGGCACTCACGGCGCCGGTTCCGGTCTGTCTGGTGACGACGACGGGGCGCAGGTCCGGCGAACCGCGAACAGTGCCGCTGCTCCACCTCCCGGACGGTGACCGGGTCCTGCTGGTCGCCTCCCAGGGGGGACTGCCCACACACCCGCAGTGGTACCGGAACATCCTGGCGAACCCGGAGGTCACCATCCAGGTGGGGCGGAGGACCCGGGCCATGACGGCGAGGGAGGCGACCGCGGAGGAGCGCGCCGAGCTCTGGCCCCGACTCGTCGAGCGCTACGCCGACTTCGCGTCCTACCAGGCCAACACGAGCAGGGTGATCCCGGTGGTGATCTGCGAACCGACCGGCTGACTGCGAGACCGCCGCCCCGGCCGGGGCCTCTCCACTCGAGAGGCCCCGGCCGTTGTCGTGGCCCTGGATGTTCTCTTATTCCACTTACTGCTCGCGACGGCTGTTTATCAGTCCATTATCACCTCATCCGTCACTTCAGTACCACTTCCTGAGCAAACCGTTGACACCCACTCAGCCTTAGAGGATTCTTATGCGCGTTAGAAGTCCGGACCCGGATCCGCAGGATCCAGTCGTCCGAGGGGTCACACCACCGAAAGGACCTCCCCCATGAACAAGCCCACCAGGGCCGCCGCGGTCGCGGCATCAGTACTCCTCGCCGCGTCCGGCGTCCACGGCACGGCCAACGCGCAGGATCTGGGCAGCATCATCGACGCGCTCGGCCCGATCACCGGCTCCATCGGAGACCTCGACGGGGGCTCGGCCGGCCTGGATCCGCTCAGCGGTTCCGCCGACCTGCCCGCTCTCAGCTCCGAGCCCCTCGCCGGGTCCACGGCCCTGCCGGGGAGCTCGGACCCGCTCGGCGGATCGGCTGAGCTGCCGGGCAGCTCGGACCTGCTCGGCGGATCGGCCGCACTCCCGGGCAGCTCGGACCTT
>NZ_JAALDV010000349.1:0-1242 GCF_014145045.1 Dietzia sp. DQ12-76 | reverse complement strand
GGCTCCACCGACATCGGCTCACTCGGCATGATGCCGCTGTCCACCGACCTCCTCGGCGGCTCCGCCGAGCTGCCCGCCTCCTCCGAGCTCCCCCCGCTGTCCACCGACCTGCTCGGCGGCTCCGCCGACTTCACCTCCTCGGACCTCGCTCCGCTGTCCACGCAGCTGGACCTGCTCGGCGGCTCGGCCGAGGTCGGCTCCACCGGCATGGCCCCCCTGTCCACCGACCTGCTCGGAGGGTCGGCCGAGTTCGGGTCGGCCGAGTTCGGTTCCACCGAGGTCGGCTCGGCCGGCATGGCCCCGCTGTCCACCGACCTGCTCGGCGGCTCCGCCGAGTTCACCTCCTCCGACCTGGCGCCGCTCGTCGGCTCGGTGGGCATGGCCCCGCTCTCCACCGAACTGCTGGTGGGCTCCGGGGACGTGGGATCGACCGGCATGACGCCGCTGTCCACGGAACTCCTGGGCGGCTCCGCCGAGTTCGGGTCGACGGAGATCGGCTCCCTCGGGATGACCCCGCTCTCGACGGAGCTCGATCTTCTCGGCGGTTCCGCCGAGTTCACCTCGTCCGATCTCGCGCCCCTCACCGGGTCCGAGGGCATGGGGTCGCTGGGTATGGCGCCGCTGTCCACCGAGCTCAACTTCCTCGGTGGGTCCGCGGAGCTCCCACCGTTGTCCGCCAACTTCCCGGACGGTTCGACGGCCGGCATCGGCGGCTCCGCAGAGCTCGTCGGCGAAGGGATCGCCGGCTCGCTGACCAACGGGTCGGCCAATCAGCTCGCCGGCTCGGTGGAGAGCAACTCCGCCGACCCGATCATCGGGTCGATCGCCGAGGGCGGCATCCTGCCCGCGCTGTCCGGCTCCATCGAGGAGGTCTCCGGGTCCCTCTCGGGCAACAGCGGCTCCACGGGCCAGAGCTCGGACCTCATCACCGGCTCGACCGGCGGCAGCGCCGATGTCCTGACCGGGTCCTTCGGAGAGCTCACCGCGGTCAACGGGTCGCTCACCGCGCTCACCGGTTCGCTGGAGAACGGTTCCCTGCAGGGCGTCGGATCGACGAACCTCGGATCGGCGATCGGCGAGGCCGGTTCCCTGGAGGCCGCCGCCAGCCTGGGTGGCGAGGGCGGTTCGGGGGTCGCACTCCTGCCGGTCCTCTCGCTGGGTGGCACGCTCGTACTCGCCGGCGCGGCGATCAACGGTGGCGTGGCGCTTCCCGCCCTGCCGCCGCTGCCGGGCCTGCCGCCG
>NZ_JAALDV010000348.1:0-8080 GCF_014145045.1 Dietzia sp. DQ12-76 | reverse complement strand
CGAGCTGTCGGCGGTCTCCTGCGCGGCGTCCACTGCAGGTGCGTCCCCGGACTGTGCTGCGGCCCCATCCGCGGCAACAGCCTCGTCGACGGCGGCTGGCGTCTCGTCGACGGCGGCGGGTGCCTGATCTGGTTCCGACACGGCGCCGGACTCGCCGATGGTGACGGCGGACCGACCGGTCGCCCGGGCTCGCGGTCCCCCGGCGTACTGGGAAAGGATCTGCAGGCTCATGGTGGTACCTTATCGCCTCCGCTCCCCTCGACCGCCTGCCGCTCCCGGGGAGCTGCCATATGGCTCGGCGACATCCGGGCTGCGCCGCCCCCGGCCGCCCCGGATACTGGGAGCATGCGTGCGATCCGGATCTCAGAACACGGTGGCCCCGACGTCCTACGGCCGGTCGAGGTTGAGACGCCCTCGCCGGGTCCGGGAGAGGTACTCGTCCGGACCACCGCCGTCGGCGTCAACTTCATCGACACCTATTTCCGGGAGGGCGTCTACCAGGCTTCGTTGCCGTATATCCCGGGAAGCGAAGGGGCCGGGATCGTCGAGTCGGTCGGCGAGGGCACGCCCGACCTCGTGGCCGGGGACCGGGTGGCGTGGTGTCAGATCCCCGGTTCCTACGCCCAGTACGTGGTGGGTCCGGCCGACGCGCTGGTCACGGTCCCCGATGAGGTGCCCGACGGTGTCGCCGCGTCGATGCTGCTCCAGGGACTCACGGCCCATTACCTGATCACCGACACCCATCGTGCGCACGGCGGGGACACCGTCTTGATCACCGCCGGCGCCGGAGGAGTGGGTCAGCTCCTCATCCAGATGGCGGTGGCGCGGGGGTACCAGGTGATCACCACCACCTCGACCGAGTCGAAAGCCCAGATCTGCAGGGATCTGGGGGCGCACCGGGTGCTGCTCTATCCGGAGGCCACGCCCGAGAGGATCCGCGAACTGTCCGGCGGTGGTGTGGAGGTGGTGTTCGACGGGGTCGGGCGGGACACCTTCGACATGAGTCTGGCGTCACTCGCGCGACGCGGAACCCTGGTCCTGTTCGGCGCGGCGAGCGGTCCGGTACCCCCGGTGGATCCGCAGCGGCTCAACGCGGCCGGCTCGGTGTTCCTGACCCGACCCTCGCTCGGAGACTTCATCGCGACCACGGAGGAGTACCGCGAACGCGCGGCGGAGGTGATGGAGGGTCTGGTGGGCGGTTCGCTCGTCCTGGAGGTCGGTGCGACCTTCGGGCTCACCGAGGCGGCGCAGGCACACCGCGCCCTGCAGGCCCGGCGCACCACGGGGTCGATCACGCTCGACCCCTCACGGTGACGGGCAGACGACCTCTGCCGGCGACGGTCAGAACAGTGCGAACGCGCCCGACAGGGTCTCGAGGCCCAGAACCGCGTCGACGGACAGGGCCACGAAGACCGCGGCCAGGTAGTTGTTCGACAGGATGAACAGCTTGAGGGGTTTGACCTCGACACCTCGACGGACACCGGCCTCGAGGCGGTGCGCCATCACGATGAACCACACTCCGAAGCCGACCGCGCCCACCGCGTAGATCCACCCCGCTGCGGGAATCAGTGCGAAGGTGCACAGAACGGTGGCCCAGGTGTAGAGGGTGATCCGCCGGGTGACGCCTTCGGCCGACATCACCACGGGCAGCATCGGTACGCCGGCCGCCTTGTAGTCCTCCTTGTACCGCATCGCGAGAGCCCAGGTGTGGGGCGGGGTCCAGAAGAAGATGATGAGGAACAGGACGATCGCCTGCCACCAGTTGTGCGGCTGGCCCTCGGGGAGGTGGTCGGTGATCACCGCCCAGGACACGAGCACGGGCATGCAGCCGGCGGCGCCACCCCACACCACGTTCTGGGCGGTGCGTCGCTTGAGGACCATCGTGTAGACGAAGACGTAGAAGCAGATCGTGGCCAGGATGAACGCGGCGGCCAGCCAGCTCTGCGCCAGGAGACCCAGCCAGAGCATGCTGGACGCGCCGAGCACCAGACCGAAGACCAGCGCGGCTCGTGGGGTCACGGCGTGGCGGGCCAGGGGGCGCCGCTCGGTCCGCTTCATGACCTTGTCGATATCGGCGTCGACCACCATGTTGAGGGTGTTGGCGCTGGCGGCGCCCAGCCACCCGCCGACCAGTGTCAGCAACACGAGTCCTAGGTGGACCTGCCCGCGGTCGGCCTGCAACATCGCGGGGATGGCGGCGACCAGGAGCAACTCGATGACGCGCGGTTTGGTGAGGGCGATGTACGACATCACCACATCGGCTGCGCGGGCGCTCCCGCTCGCCGGAGCCGGCCGCCCCGAGGACTCTGGAGGGGAGACGGACGGCCCCCCACTCCGGGTCGGGGTGGAATCGTGCACCGGAACTCCTCGCAGCAGATGTCAACGCACTACCCGGCCGATACTACGTCCCCCCTGCACGCTCCGCGAAAGAGCGGGGGCGGGGACCGCCCGACCCCGGGCGAGTCTGACCACTAAGGTGGTCCACGACATCCGCGCGGATCCGCGCCGCACCCTCGACCCGGGAGAACCACAAGTGACCAGCGCGTCGGAGATCACCGAGCTCACCACCGCCCGCCACCCGTCGGACTGGACAGAACTGGACACCCGGGCGGTCGACACCGCGCGTGTCCTGGCCGCCGAGGCCGTGCAGAACTGCGGCAGCGGTCACCCGGGCACGGCCATGAGCCTGGCGCCCCTGGCCTACACGCTCTACCAGCGGGTGATGCGCCACGACCCGTCGGACCCTAAGTGGGTGGGGCGGGACCGCTTCGTCCTGTCCTGTGGCCACACGTCGCTCACCCAGTACATCCAGCTGTACCTCGCCGGTTTCGGCCTGGAGCTCGAGGACCTCAAGGCGCTGCGCACCTGGGGCTCCAAGACCCCGGGGCATCCCGAGTGGAACCACACCGACGGGGTGGAGATCACCACCGGGCCGCTCGGTCAGGGTCTGGCCTCCGCCGTGGGCATGGCCATGGCCGCCCGGTACGAGCGGGGCCTGTTCGACCCGGACGCCCCGGCCGGGAAGAGCCCCTTCGACCACTTCGTCTACGTGGTCGCCTCGGACGGCGACGTCCAAGAAGGCGTGACCGCCGAGGCCTGCTCTCTGGCGGGGACCCAGCAGCTCGGGAACCTCATCGCGATCTACGACGACAACAAGATCTCGATCGAGGACGACACCCAGATCGCCTTCACCGAGGACGTGGCCGCCCGCTACGAGGCATACGGCTGGCACGTCCAGACGGTCCACGGTGGTGAGGACATCGAGGCCATCGAGGACGCGATCGCGGACGCGCGCGCGGTCACGGACAAGCCGTCGATCATCGTCCTGCGCACGGTGATCGCCTACCCCGCCCCCACCAAGATGAACACGGGCGCCTCGCACGGTTCGGCGCTCGGACAGGCCGAGGTGGACGCGGTCAAGGAGGCCCTCGGCATGGGTGGCACCGAGCCGTTCACCGTCGACGACGAGGTGATCGCCCACACCCGCGCCGCGCGTGACCGGGGCGCCCGCGTCCACGCGCAGTGGAGCGACATGTTCCACGCGTGGGCCGAGGCGAACCCCGGGGCGAAGGACCTCTTCGACAGGCTCTACTCCGGCCAGCTGCCCGAGGGGTGGGACGCCGACCTCCCGAGGTGGGAGGCCGACCCCAAGGGTGTCGCCACCCGCAAGGCGTCGGCTAAGGCGATCCAGGCGCTCGCCGGGACCCTCCCGGAGCTGTGGGGCGGGTCGGCCGACCTCGCTGGTTCCAACAACACCCAGATCGAGGGGGCCGACTCCTTCGGCCCCCCGTCCATCTCGACCGGGACGTGGACGGCGTCCCCGTACGGTCGCAACCTCCACTTCGGCGTCCGCGAACACGCCATGGGCGCGATCCTCAACGGGATCGCCCTGCACGGCCCGACCCGGCCCTACGGTGGGACCTTCCTCATCTTCAGCGAGTACATGCGTCCGGCCGTCCGGCTCGCCGCCCTCCAGGGCAGCAACGCCTACTACGTCTGGACCCATGATTCGATCGGTCTCGGCGAGGACGGCCCCACCCACCAGCCGGTCGAACAGCTCGCGGCACTGCGGGCCATCCCCGGGCTGGCCGTGCTGCGTCCGGCGGACGCCAACGAGACGGCGGCCGCGTGGCGCGCGATGCTCGTCGCCCTCGACGGCCCCAAGGGGCTCTGCCTGACCCGACAGGACATCCCCGTCCTCGAGGGCACGGCCGAGTCGGCCCGGGAGGGTGTCGAACGCGGCGGTTACGTGATCGCCGAGGCATCGACCGGGTCCCCCGAGGTGATCCTCATGGGCACCGGGTCCGAGGTGCACCTGGCGGTCGAGGCACGCGAGGTCCTCGAGGCGGAGGGCATCGCGACCCGGGTCGTGTCCATGCCGTGTATCGAGTTCTTCGACCAGCAGGACGCGGAGTACCGCGAGTCGGTCCTCCCTCGCTCGGTCCGCGCCCGGGTGAGTGTGGAGGCCGGGATCGCGATGCCGTGGTACCGCTTCCTCGGCGACGCGGGCAGGGCGGTGTCGTTGGAACACTTCGGTGCCTCCGCCCCCTACCAGACCTTGTACACCGAGTTCGGGATCACCGCTGACGCCGTGGTCACCGCCGCCCGCGAATCCCTCGCGGCCGTCACCGGGGAGTCATCATGACCAATGCCAATCTCGCCGCACTGAGCGCCGCCGGCGTCTCGGTCTGGCTGGACGATCTGTCACGCCAGCTCCTCACCTCCGGGGAGCTCGAGGAGCGGATGTCGACCTACTCGGTCGTGGGAGTCACCACCAATCCCGCGATCTTCCAGGCCGCGCTGGCCGACTCCTCGGCCTACGAGTCCGCGCTCGCCGAGGCGGTCCGGGCGGACAGGGACGTCGATTCCGTCGTGCGCTCGCTCACCACCGCCGATGTGCGGGACGCCTGCGACCTCCTGGCCGGCGTGTTCGAGGCCACCGACGGGGTCGACGGACGAGTCTCGCTGGAGGTCGATCCCCGGCTGGCCGAGGACACCGAGGGCACGGTGGCCCAGGCCGTCGAACTCTCGGACGTGGTCGACCGGCCCAACCTCATGATCAAGATCCCGGCCACCTCGGCGGGGTTGCCCGCGATCACGGAGGTGATCGGGCGGGGGATCGATGTCAACGTGACCCTCATCTTCTCGGCCGACCAGTACCGCGCGGTCGCGGAGGCGTACCTGTCTGGACTGGAACGAGCTGCCGACGGCGGTCACGATCTGTCCCGCATCCACTCGGTGGCCTCGGTGTTCGTCAGCCGCCTCGACACCGAGATCGACTCCCGCCTGCCCGACGACTCCGCCCTGCGGGGCACGGCGGGACTCGCCAACGCGCGGTTGTGTCAGGACGTGTACGACGAGGTCTACGACACCGCCGGTCGGTTCGGCGATCTGGCCGCACGGGGTGCTCGCCCCCAGCGGTTGCTCTGGGCGTCCACCGGGGTCAAGGATCCCGCCTACCCGGACACCCTCTATGTGAGCGGCCTGGTCACCCACGGCACCGTCAACACGATGCCCTTCGCGACGATGGAGGCGTTCGCCGACCACGGGCAGCTGGCTGGGGACACGGTCCGGGGCACCGGCGAGGCGTCCCGGGAGACCCTCGAGGCGCTGCGCGCGGAGGGGATCGACCTCGACGAGGTCTTCTCGTTGCTCGAGCGGCAGGGCGTGAGCAAGTTCGTCAGCGCGTGGGACGACCTGATCGCCACGGTCACCGCGCGGATCGACGAGATCCCCTCGGGGTCGTGACCGAACCGGCCGGTCGGCCCTCCCCCGCCGTCGGCGACACCGTCGGCGGGCCGGAGGGATCGGCCAACCCGCTGCGCGATCCTCGGGACCGCCGCCTGCCCCGGATCGCCGGCCCGTCCGGTCTGGTCATCTTCGGCGTCACGGGTGACCTCTCCAAGAAGAAGCTCATCCCCGCCGTCTACGACCTCGCGAACCGGGGGCTGCTCCCGCCGGGATTCTGTCTCATCGGCTTCGGTCGACGCCGCTGGACCCACGCCGAGTTCGCCGACTTCGCCCGTGACCACGCGCGGGAACGGTGCCGTACCCCGTTCCGTGAGGACGTGTGGGAGCAACTGGCGGCGGGACTGCGGTTCGTCACCGGGACCTTCGACGACGACGAGGGCTTCGATCACCTCGCGCAGCAGCTGACCGCCCTGGAGTCCGAACGGGGCACGGCCGGGAACTACGCGTTCTATCTGTCCGTCCCCCCCGACGACTTCCCCACGGTCTGTCGGCACCTCGACCGCACCGGGTGCACCAGATCGGTCGACGGCTCGTGGCGCCGCGTGGTGATCGAGAAGCCCTTCGGCCACGATCTGGCGAGTGCTCGCGAGCTCAACGCGGTGGTGGGCGCCGTCTTCCCCGAGGACTCGGTGTTCCGCATCGATCACTATCTGGGCAAGGAGACGGTCCAGAACATCCTCGCCCTGCGCTTCGCCAACCAGCTCTTCGAACCGGTGTGGAACGCCAATCACGTCGACCACGTCCAGATCACGATGGCCGAGGACATCGGACTCGGCGGCCGCGCCGGGTACTACGACGGCATCGGGGCGGCACGCGACGTCATCCAGAACCACCTCATCCAACTCATGGCGCTGGTGGCCATGGAGGAACCCACGGACTTCTCCGCCGCCGCGCTACGGGCGGAGAAGACCAAGGTCCTCGAGTCCACCTCACTCGCGCTCCCGATCTCCGAGACCGCGGCCCGGGGCCAGTACTCCGGCGGCTGGCAGGGCTCCGAGCAGGTGGTGGGGCTCAAGGACGAGGAGGGTTACGATCCGTCCTCGGCCACCGAGACCTACGCCGCGATCACCCTCGAGGTCCACAACAGACGCTGGGCCGGCGTCCCGTTCTACCTGCGCACCGGCAAGCGGCTGGGCCGTCGCGTGACGGAGATCGCGGTGGTCTTCCGCCGCGCGCCGCACCTGCCCTTCGACGCGACCATGACCCAGGAACTCGGGCAGAACGCCCTGGTGATCCGGGTCCAGCCGGACGAGGGCGTGACACTGCGATTCGGCTCCAAGGTGCCCGGGACGGCGATGGAGGTCCGCGATGTCAACATGGACTTCGCGTACGGCGAGGCGTTCACCGAATCGTCCCCCGAGGCCTACGAGCGGCTGATCCTGGACGTCCTGCTGGGTGAGCCGTCGCTCTTCCCGGTCTCGCGGGAGGTGGAGTTGAGCTGGATGCTGCTCGATCCCGTCCTCGACGAATGGGCTGCCGGGGGTACCCCGGAGCAGTACCAGGCCGGGACGTGGGGCCCGCGTGGTGCCGACGAGATCCTGGCCCGCAGTGGCCGCGCATGGAGGCGACCGTGATCATCGACCTGCCCGACACCTCGACCCGCGAGATCTCCAAGAAGCTCGTGCAGATCCGCGAGGACGCGGGACTGAGCACGATCGGCCGGGTGCTCACGCTCATCGTCCTCACCGATCACGTCGGCGGCAGCGAGTCCGCGATCGAGGCCGCCAACGACGCCAGCCGCGAGCACCCCTGTCGTGTCATCGTCGTGATCCGTGGCAACCGCGCCAGGGCTGACCGGCTCGACGGTCAGATCCGTGTCGGGGGGGATGCGGGGGCGGCCGAGGTCGTGGTGCTCCGGACATCGGGGGCTATGGCGTCGCAGTCGGCCTCGTTGGTCACCCCGCTGCTCCTGCCCGACACCCCGCTCGCGGTGTGGTGGCCCAGGCATTCGCCGACACTGTTGGCGGAGGACAAGGTCGGCCGTCTGGCGCGGCGGCGGATCGTGGACTCCGATGCCGAGGGGCATCCGACGGACGCGCTGGCCAAGCGGGCGGCCGGCTACTCCCCCGGTGACACCGATCTGGCCTGGGCCAGGGTGACGCACTGGCGCTCGCTCCTGGCCGCGACCCTGGACCGCCCCCCGTTCGAGAGGATCACCGGCGCCACGGTGTGTGGGCCCGAGCGGGCCGCGTCCGTGGACCTCGCCGGCGGGTGGCTCGCCTCCCGCCTGGGGATCGACGTCCACCGTGCGGTGGGGCCGCGCATGGTGGTCCTGGAGCGTGCCTCCGGATCCATCGTCATCGAACAGGTGAGCCCCACCTCCGCGGAG
>NZ_JAALDV010000347.1:4398-6437 GCF_014145045.1 Dietzia sp. DQ12-76 | reverse complement strand
TCCCCGACCTGGGCGGCGGTGGGGCAGTCGCAGGGCGCAGGCGCCGCCCTGGTCACCGCCACCCGGGCCACCGAACTGGGCGCACCGTCGGGGCTGGACTTCCGGGGCGTCGTGGCCACGGGTGCGCCGGCCAACCTCGAGCACCTCTTCCAGTGGGGTGGGCCCGGTTTCCCTCCCGTGTCACTGCCCACGGGCCTGAACCTCTACGCCCTCTACATCCTCGCCGGACTTCGTGACCAGCACCCTGAGGTGGGACTCGATGCCTTCCTCACCCCTCGCGGCCGCGAGATGGTCGATGCCGCAGAACACCTCTGCTACGAGGACATGCGGGACGCGGTGGGAGACTTCCAGGTATCGCAGGCCCTGACCAGGCCGGTCAGGGACATCCCGGACGTCTTCGGGCTCCTGCAGCGGTACATGGGGACTCCGGCCACCGGATACGATCGCCCGGTCTTCCTGGGCCAGGGTCTGCTCGACCTGGACGTGCCCGCGCCCTCGGCGCTGTCGCTCGCGGCGGAAATGACGCTGAACCGTCAACCGCTCGAACTCCACGTCTATCCGGACAGGGACCACAGCGGGACGGTCTACGCGGCGATACCGGATGCCACCGCGTTCCTGAGTCGTGTGATGCGCTGACAGTAGAGCGGAATCTGGACACACCGTCAACATGCCGCCGTCCATCCTGCGCGGCAGTGACCGGTCGAGGCCATATCAACGATGTGACCGACACCACAATCGTTATCTACTTGTCACATGAGAATTTCCGAGTAGAGTCCTCGTCATCGCCGCGCGGGGATGTTCTGGGACTCCCCGCGCGGCTGACTTGTCTCTCACCCCGCCACCTTCTCGGCCCCTGGCCGACCCTCGCCCCCTCAGGCCACCTTTTCGGTCGAGGCCACCGGTACTTAGAACCTGTTCCAGTATCGTGGCCCCCATGAGCGCCCTCGACTTCGAGTCCACCAGCAAGACCCTCACCGCCGGCCGCTTCGAGCTGCACTTCCACGAGGCGGGAGAGCAGAGCGTCGCGGAGCCCGAGAGCGCCGTGCCCGTGCTCTTCCTCCACGGCTCCGGCCCGGGCGTCACCGCATGGTCCAATTTCGCGGGCAACTTCCCGGTCTTCGCCGAGCGATTCCACACGATCCTGCTCGACATGCCGGGTTTCGGGAGGAGTTCGGACCTCGACTGGGAGAAGGCCTATCCCTTGATCGCCGCCGAGGCGATCGACGCGTTCTGCGAGGCCAAGGGGATCGAGAAGGTCGACATCATCGGCAACTCGATGGGCGGAAACGTGGCCTGTGAAACCGCGCTGGCCTACCCCGGCCGCGTCCGCAAGATGGCGCTCATGGGCCCCGGCGGCCTGGCGGCGCCGCTGTTCACCCCCGAACCCAGCGAGGGTTCCCGGCGCCTGTTCGACTTCCTCGCCTCGCCCTCCGACGAGTCCATGGCCGCCTGGGTGGACACGATGGTGGGCAACAAGAAGGTCGTATCCGACGAGCTCATCCGGGCCAGGACCGAGGCCGCCACCGCCCCCGGCGCGGTCGAGCGGATGTACGCCATCTTCGGTTCGATCCTCAAGCCCGAGAACGCCTACACACCGCTGTACGCGCGGGCCTCCCAGATCCGCCAGGAGACGCTGCTCATCTGGGGCCGCGACGACCGCATGCTGCCCTACGAGCAGGCGCACTTCGCGTTCCGGCAGCTCCCCCGCGCCGAGCTCCACGCCTTCTCGCGCTGCGGCCACTGGGCGATGATCGAGCAGAAGGACAAGTTCGAGCGCCTGGTGATCGACTTCCTGCTCAACTGACCCGCTAGCCTCGGGGACATGAGCGAGTCGCCGCAGCCCGACCAGCCCACCGCCGACGCGCGCTCCGACCAGCAGACCGGCGACGGGACCGGGGGCGGAGGCGCCGTGGACCCGCGGACCGGCGAGGACCTGTCCTGGAAGAGCACCCCGGTCGCGATCGTCCTTCTCGACCGCCCCGCACCCGGCCACCGCGACATCACCGAGCTGCTCGCCGAGATCTTCGAGGGCTCCTACG
>NZ_JAALDV010000347.1:2578-4292 GCF_014145045.1 Dietzia sp. DQ12-76 | reverse complement strand
TGACGTCACGGTGGTGGTGACCCCGCTCGACCTGCCCGTGGCCGACGGCGAGGCGTCCCGGTACACCGAGAACCTCGCCATCTGGAATGGCGGGGAGGGTGTGGTGGACTCTCACCGGTCGCAGGTCGTCGTGGCCGCCTTCCGCCTCGGTCCGGTGGGGGACGACGGCGAGCCGGGCGAACCCGACTACCTGGACCCCCGGCTCGACACGCTCCGGTGCGAACTCGCGGTGGCCACGGTGACCGCCGCGCTGACCGCGCTGCCCGGCGCGATCGCGGTGAGCATCGGTGGAGCGGCCGCGACCCTGCCCGCCGGTCCCTACCGCGATCTCGTCACCGGGAACCCGCTCCCCGTCCCGGCGCTGGTCGGAGTGAGGGCGGGCATGCAATCCGAGACCACGTCGTGCGTGTACACCACCGGACTCGGGCGTTTCGGTCGACTGGACCTCGAACGGCTCGACGTCGCCGCGCCCCCCGGCGCCCTCTACGGGCAGATGTGCGACCTGGTCGCGTACACCCTGGGCTCGGGGACCATCTTCCAGGCCGGGCAGGCCCTCGAGGTGGGCGGGCCCCAGCCGCTGCTCACCAGCATCGAGACCTCCCCGTTCACCGGACAGCAGGTCCTGCGCCTCACCCCCGGCTAAGCACCGACCACCGTGTCACGGTCGCCGGTGGGGCATCCTCTCCACCACCAACCTCGTGGTGGCCGCCAGCTGGAAGGGCCGGACGACGGGCTCGATACGACTGGTCAACCTGTCCTTCTTGAGCTTCGCGATCACGCTGCGGACCAGTTCGGGCAGGGGATTGCCCGAGTGGTCGACCAGCGGGTAGACGCGGACCTCCGGCGCGACCCGCGCCATCTCGACGATCGCGTCGACATGGTCGGCCGTGCTCATCCGGTCCGCATAGGTGAACAACAGGTGGGAGCACAGGACGAGGTCGGCCGAGTCAGAGGCGAGAGGCAGTTCAGGCAGCGCCCCGGCGATGTACCGGCCGGGAGCGGCCTCGAGGTCCGCGAGCATCGACTCGGCCGCGGCCCGACGGACGGATTCGTGACCAACGACGCCGCCGCGAACGTCCCAGTCGTACTCGAGATCCCGGGAATGGAAGTGGGCGAGCGATCGATCCAGATCCGCCAGGACCCGCTCCCTCAGATCACGACCACCGAGCGCGTATTGCGGGTCCACCGCCACCGCGTCACCGCCCGCGGCGGAGATCTCCGCGACAGCGCTGGCCGCCCCACCCGGGCAGTCGACTATCCGACGACCAAGGTCCACGGCGTCCAGGTCGAACATGTCCGTGTACTCGTCCAGGGAGCGGGCGCTCACCAGGACATCCGATTCCGACAAGGGAAGGTGGATGGTGCGGGGACTTGCGGTCACCTGGTCGTTCTCCTCGATCAGGTCGGGCTCGGCCTGTCTCGGCCGCGGCGGGTGTCCGGCGGTGACCCGGGTCCCGGTGGGTCCGCCTGCCCGACTGTCGTTCGGCCCACCCGTTCCCGGTGGACCCGTGAGGCGCCTGCTACGCCGGGGCGGCGGTGGCGGCGCGAATCCACTCGGAGTCGCTCCGCCAGCACATCAACACGTCGTTCTGCACGGCGCCACCGTAGCAACGGGCGCGGACACCGGCCACCGATTCGTTTCCGGTGAGCCGAACCCGCGACGCGCACCCGGCCTGTGACCTGGACCACCAGCACAACTGACACCGGTTATAGT
>NZ_JAALDV010000347.1:0-2500 GCF_014145045.1 Dietzia sp. DQ12-76 | reverse complement strand
TCCCCGCCGTACCCGCGGCCCCGACACCCTGGAGTACACGTGAGATCACCGTCAGCGGACCGGACCACGACCCCCCGCGGGTCCACCCTGGCCGGGGCGCTCGCGCTCGGTCTGGTCGTGGCCCTGGCTCCGGTGCTGACGACCGGCCCGGCCCCGGTGGCGTCCGCGCAGCCCGTGGCGGGCGCGCAGGGTTCGTCGAACGCACCGGACCGGACCGCGTTCTACACCCCACCAGCGGATCTGCCGGCGGTCCCCGGCACCGTCATCCGCAGCGAGCCCATGGTCATCACCCCGAGTTTCCCCGACATCGTCGCGGGGGGCACGCTCACCGCCGACGCCCAGCGGATCATGTACCGCTCCACCGGGGCGGCGGGCGGTCCGGTCGCCGTCACCGGCACCTATCTCCAGCCCAGGGCACCATGGAACGGCTCCGGTCCACGCCCGCTCGCCGTGGTCACCCCAGGTACGCAGGGGCAGGGCGACCAGTGTGCGCCCTCGAAATCCATGGAGGTCGGGCTGGGCATCGGGACGGCCCCGGTGTCGTTGGCCGCCGGGTACTCGCTGATCGACGCCTACTCCCTGCTCGCCGAGGGCTTCGCCGTCGTCGTCACCGACTACGAGGGTCTGGGCACCCCGGGCCACCATCCCTACGTCAACCGCGTCTCGCAGGGCCGCTCGGCGCTGGACGCCGCCCGCGCCGCCGTGCGGCTGGCGGGAACCGACCTCGCCCTCGAGTCCCCCACAGTGGTGAGCGGGTACTCCCAGGGCGGTGGTGCGGCCGCGGCTGCGGCAGAGATGCACCGGGAGTACGCGCCGGAACTCAACCTGGTGGGCGTGGCGGCCGGAGCCCCGCCGTCGGACATGCTCGGCACCCTCGAGCGCGTCGACGGCGGCGTCCTCACCGGGGCCGTCGGCTACGCCATCAACGGGATCCTGCAGGTGCACCCCGAGTTGCGCCCGGCATTCGACCGCCAGCTCAACGACGAGGGGCGCCGCATGCTCGAGGTGACCTCGACCCAGTGCGTGGGCGAGACGGCGTTCGCCTACGGTCTGCGTCGCACCACCGAGTTCACCGTGCACGGCAACTCCCTGGCCGAGGCCGCCCGGTCCGAGCCGGAGATCCTGCGCGTACTCGAGAGCTACAACCTCGGCCGCGTCGCCCCCACCGTCCCCGCACTCGTCCTGATCGGTCGGAACGACGACGTGGTCCCGCACGACACGGCGGTCGACCTGGTCCGCAACTGGTGCGCCCAGGGCACCGTCGTCGAGCTGCGCATCGCGGAGCTCCCGGCTCTGGCGCCGGGCCTGGTGATCGACCACGCCCTGCCGATGCTGTCCGAGCGCGAGACCAACGCGCGCTACCTCATGGAGCGGGTGCACGGGGTGCCGGCGTCGAACTCCTGCGGCACCGTCTGACGCCGGACCACGGAGGGGCCCGCCGCGTGGCGGGCCCCTCCGTGGTCCGTCAGGGCAGGTTGTGGTGGAAGGCCTGCTCCTGCGCGAGACTGTCGATCCGCCAGCCCTCGTCGGTGCGGACGAACCCGAGCACGTACCAGAGCCCGTAGAAGAACACCTGCTGGTCTTTCTCCTCCACGGGTTTGAGGGCCATCGGGTTGAAGCACATGCAGCGTCCGGTCGCGGTGTCGCCGTCCAGGGTCACCGCGAGATTGCCCATGAGGTGCTGGGTGGAGGCGAAGATCGGCAGCATCTCCGCCAGCCAGGTCCGCACCGCCGGATAGTCGTCCGCGGGGCCGCCCGAGGCCTCATAACTCACCCGGGCGTCCGGGGTGAACACCATGTCCAGTCCCTCGAAATCACGGGCGTCGATACAGGTCGCGTACCTGGTCACCAGGTCCTGCAGGTCCCAGCGATCCGACAGCTCGACCAGTGTTCGACTCATGCCCACTAGGCTAACGTGGCCCGCATGCAGTTCGAGCAGGAATTCCGCGCCCGGCAGGCGATCGAGCAGCTCAAACACCGCTACTGGCGGGCGTGCGACGCCAAGGACCCACACGCGTTCCGGGCCTGCTTCGTGGCACGGGGCGGCGTCCTCGACTTCGGCCCGCTCGGCCGCACGGACCCGGACACGATGGTCGGGATCTTCGGTCAGATCGCCCTGGCGACCGCCTCCGACGGCGGCCCCCGCGTCCTCGACATGCACCACGGCCTCATGCCCTCCATCGCCGTCGAGGACCCGGCGGACGGTGGCGCGCCGCGGCGCGCCACCGGCACATGGACGTTGCAGTTCCGCCAGGTGGACCGGGAGAACGGCACCGAGACCCTGTCCACGGGCGAGTACTCGGATGTCTACGTACTGGAGAACGACCACTGGGTCATGGCCGAGTGCCTGTTCTCTCCTGGCTGGTCGATCACCCGTCCTCTCGACAGCGCCACCGTGACGTACCCCGAGGTCCACTCCGTCCGCGGGGACGACGCGGCTCCCGCGGCCGCCGGGGTCGACTCGTGACCGCGCGCGTGGCCCTGGTCACCGGCGCCAGCC
>NZ_JAALDV010000346.1:0-5237 GCF_014145045.1 Dietzia sp. DQ12-76 | reverse complement strand
CCGCGAGTCACGAGGCGGGTTCCCTCTCGGGGACGGTCGCCACGATGCCGGCCACCTCGCGCATGAAGTCCACCACGCGCGGCCCCCACCGGCTGGCCAGGTCCTCGTCGACCACGAAGACCCGGCCCTGCCTGACCGCGCCGAGCTCGCTCCACCCGGGCCGCCCGGCCACGACCTCCGGCGTGATCCCGCAGCACTGGCCGTCGGCGAGCATCACCAGGTCCGGGTCCGACTCCAGGATCAGCTCCTCCGACAGCTGCGGATAGGCGTCGTCACCGGTCGCGATCGAGGTCAACCCGAGCAGGGAGTACACCTCGCCGATGTAGGTGTCGTCGGTGACGGTGTAGTAGGTGTCGTCGAGCTCGTGGAAGTAGGTCAGTGGGGTCTCACGCTCCGGGACCGACGCCACGATCTCGTCGATCTCGCCCCGCATCCGGGAGACCAGCTCGGCGGCCTCGCCGACGGTCCCGGTGGCGGCGCCCACCTGCTCGATCTGGGAGAAGGTGTCGTCCAGGGTCCGGGCGGCGGGGAGGAGCAGGACCTCGACCCCGGACCGCTCGAGCCCGGACACGATGTCGCCGGTGTCATCCGTGGCCACGACGAGGTCCGGTTGGTACCCGAGGATCGCCTCGAGGTTCGGCGTGTATCCCGACAGGTCGGTGACCGGGGCGTCGGGCGGGAAGTCCGATCGCTCGTCCACCGCGACCACCCGGTCGCCGGCGCCCACGGCGTACAGCATCTCGGTGGTGGTGGGGCTGAGCGAGACGATCGCGCCGGGCCCGCCGTCGCCGGGGTCCGTGGCGGCGGCGGTGCCGTCGTCGTCGGCACCGGAACACGCCGAGGCGACCAGGGCCACGACGGTGAGGACGGCGGCGAACAGGGAGCGGGATCCGGGCAGGGTCCGCGCTCGGGACTCGGTCATGGCATCCTCCGGTGGTCGCCCGGACGAGTGCAGCTCGGCTGCGGCGCGGACGCCACGGCACGCAACCGCCCTTCGTGCGAGGTCAGTTCGTACGGTTCCGCGGTCCCGGCCGACCTGGCTCGCCCGCCCGGGGCGGGATCACAGTTGCGCGGACAGCGTCGGACTCACACCGACTTCCGCCGGGTACCACGGGTGTCCGGCAGGGAGCCGGACCCTCCGAGGGTATCCGACCACCGGGTCGACGGCAGGATGGGCCATGACCGCGCCCGGACACGCCGGGTGTCACGCAGCGGCGGCCACACTGCAGCGGCTACACGGCGGCGGCCACGCACCGACGGGAAGGATCACCAGATGACGACGACGACAGGTTCAGGCGAGGGGCCCACGGCCGAGGATCTGCGGGCCCGGGGATTCGCGATCCGACGTGAGGTGATGGGCGACGACTTCGTGGACCGCGCGATGGGCCGGGCCGAGGGCACCGCGTCCGAGGCCATCCAGCACGTGGTCACCGAGAACGTGTGGGGCAACATCTGGTCCCGCCCGGGGCTCGGACGGCGGGACCGGAGCCTGCTGAACATCGGCATGCTCGTGGCGTTGCGGGCGAACGCCGAGTTGGCCGGCCACGTGCGCGGAGGGCTGACGAACGGCCTCACCCGCGAGGAGATCACCGAGGCCGTCATCCACGCCTCGGGATACTGCGGTGCGCCGGCGGCCCTCTCGGCCATGAAGACGGTCCAGGAGGTCTTCGACGCGGTGGACGACAGGTAGGGTCGCGTCCAGAAGTGACCCCTGACACCCCCTGATACCCGACACCCCCTGAACAGGAGCCCCTCGCATGCGCAGCACCATGCAGCCGGAACAGCTGAACATCAGCACCATCCTGACGTTCGGCGCGACCGTCCACGCGGACGCGGTCATCACCACCTGGACCGATCAGGGCCCCCGCAAGATCACGTTCGGGGAGCTGGGCCGGCGCGCCGCGCAGCTGGCCAACGCCCTGCGGACGCTGGGGATCGACGCGGATCAGCGCGTCGCGACCTTCCAGTGGAACAACTCCGAGCACATGGAGGCGTACCTGGCCATCCCGTCGATGGGCGCGGTACTCCACCCCCTGAACATCCGGCTGTTCCCCGACCAGCTCGAGTTCGTGGCCAACCACGCCGAGGACAAGGTCGTGATCGTCGACCCCAGTCTGATCCCGCTCCTGCAGCCCCTGCTGCCGCGGTTCTCGACGGTCGAGCACGTGATCGTCACCGGTGGCGGCGCGGCGAACCTCGAGGCCCCGGAGGGCGTGCAGGTGCACGACTACGAGGAGCTGCTGGCCGCACAACCCGCCGAGTTCGAGTGGCCCGAGGTCGACGAGAACTCCGGCGCCGCGATGTGTTACACCTCGGGCACCACGGGTGATCCGAAGGGCGTCGTCTACTCGCACCGGTCCATCTACCTGCACTCGATGCAGGTCTGCATGTCGGACGGGATGGACATCTCGCTCGACGACAACGTGCTGGCGATCGTCCCCATGTTCCACGCGATGTCGTGGGGCCTGCCGTACGCGGCGTTCCTGGTGGGCGCGTCGCTGCTCATGCCCGAGCGCTTCCTCCAGCCGGAGCCGCTGGCCGCGATGATCGCCTCCGAGCGTCCGACGCTGGCCGCCGCCGTCCCCACGATCTGGCAGGCCGTGGACGCCTACTCGGTCGATCACCCCATCGACATGTCGAGCTTCCGCGCCGTCGTGGTGGGCGGCAGCTCCTGCCCGCCCGCGCTGATCCGCAAGTTCAAGGAGAACTACGGGATCGACATCATCCACGCGTGGGGCATGACGGAGACCTCGCCCCTCGGAACCCTGTCGCGGCCGAAGGCGAACCTGCCGGAGGAGACGCAGTTCGAACTGCGCACCACGCAGGGCCGGTTCATCGCGGGGGTCAAGGCGCGGATCGTCGACGACGCCGGTCAGGAAATGCCCTGGGACGGCGAGTCCGTCGGTGAACTCGAGGTGCGTGGACCGTGGATCACGGGCAGCTACTACAAGGTCGACAGCTCGGACTCCTTCGATGACGGCTGGCTCCGCACCGGCGACGTCGGCTACATCCGTCCCGAGGGGTTCCTGCAGCTGACGGACCGAGCCAAGGACATCATCAAGTCCGGCGGCGAGTGGATCTCCTCTGTCGAGGTGGAGAACTACCTCCTCGAGCACCCGGCCGTGGCCGAGGCGGCCGTGATCGGCATCCCCGACCCCAAGTGGGACGAGCGTCCGCTGGCCACCATCGTGGTCAAGGAGGGGGTGGCCGATCCCGACGTCGAGGATCTGCGCTCGCACCTCGAGAGCCGGATGGCCAAGTGGCAGGTGCCGGAGAAGTTCGCGTTCGTCGACGAGATCCCCAAGACCTCCGTCGGCAAGCTCGACAAGAAGCGCATCCGCGTCTCGCACTCCGACGGCGAGCTCACCGTGGTCAACGCGCTGGAGAAGTAGCCCACTCCCGCCGCGTGGTCACACTCGCTCACGTTCTCCCAGGAGACCGTGCCGGAATCTCGATGTTTGTGACCACTCGGCGGTTCGCGAGGGTGGGGGCGGTTCGCGGGTCGCGGCGAGTGCGGCGGGCGGGTCCCGCGCGGGGCGGTCGAATCGGCCGGGTCGGCTCAGCCGGCGCGGGCCGGCGTGAGCGGCCGCAGGGATACCGGGAGCCCGTCCCCGGGGAACGGCAGCGAGTCGTTCTTCATGGGCGGGACGTAGTCCAGCGGCACGGACCACTCGAAGTGCCGCAGCAGCGCGCTGAGGACGAGCTTGGACTCGAGGTTGGCGAAGATCATGCCGAGGCACTTGTGGACCCCGCCGCCGAAGGGCTCCCAGGCGTAGCGGTGTGACTTGTCCTCGCGCCTGCCCTCGGTGAACCGCTCGGGGTCGAAGATCTCCGGGTCGGTCCAGTACTCGGGCATGTGGTGCGACAGGAGCGGCATCACCGAGACGAGCCGGCCCTCGGGGATCGCCACGCCGAGCACCTCGGTGTCCTTGACCGCCCGGCGCGCCAGTACCGGCACCGGCGGGTGCAGCCGCAGCGTCTCCTTCATCACCAGGTCCAGGTCGGTGAGGCCCTCCAGCTCGGCGAGGGTCGGCGAGGGGCCCAGTTCCAGACACTGTCTCCGACAGCGCTCCTGCCACTCCCGATCGCGCCCGAGTTCGTAGACCATCGAGGTCACGGTGCTGGTCGTGGTGTCGTGCGCGGCCATCAGCAGGAAGATCATCTGGTTGATGATGTCGTCGTCGTCGATCCCGCCGGAGGCGTCGGCCACCTGACACAGGGCCGAGAACAGGTCCTCGCCGGGGTCGGCACGGCGGGCGGGCAGGTGACGCCGGAGGAACTCCTCCAGCAGACGCCGGCCGCGGGTCGCGCGACCCCACTTGGTGAACGGCAGGGGAGCGGTCGAGCGGATGTAGCCGTTGGCGGCCTGCACGCAGTCCACGAACGCGATGTTGACCCGCTCGATCTCCCCGGGTCGGGCGTATTCGGCGCCGCCCATGAACACCTCGGTGGCCAGATCGAGCGTGTGCGACTTGAGGGCGGGGTAGATCTCGAACGCCCGATCGGGGGTCCAGCTCGAGATCCCGCGCTCGACCAGCGGGGCCAGGGTACGGGCGTATCCCTCGAGCCGGGGGCGGGTGAACGCCTCCTGCATGAGGTGCCGGTAGTGGTGGTGCTCGGCGAAGTCCAGCAGCATCAGCCCGCGGTCGAAGAACGGGCCGACGAGGTAGCCCCAGCCGGGGCCGTTGGCGAACGCCTTGTCGGCGTTCTGCAGGGCGATCTGGCACGCGTCGGGGCCGAGCAGCGCGGTCCAGGTGGAGCCGAGGAAGCTCAGTTCGGAGACCGGCCCGTGGTCGCGGTACCGGCGGGCCATCGTGGCCAGTGGATTCTCGACGTACTCGAGGGTCCCGCCCAGGATCGGCAGGTGGGAGCGGAGGGGGGCCGGGCCCGGCCGGTAGACCGGGTCACGTGGATCGCCGTCGATTGACATAGTGCACCTCTTTGTCGGGGTCCCTCCAGTCTGTGACCTCTCTCACGCGACTGTCAGCCGAATAGCGAAACTGGCGGTTTCGTTTCTCCCCGCCGTGGCGGTAACGCGGTGGTGGCAGATGCGGTACTCAGGCGCGGGCGACCAGTGCCGCCACGTCCACCCCGTCGGGAAGCGCGCCGTACTCGGCCGAGCGATCATCACCGAGCCTGGCCAGGCAGAACGCCTCGGCGACCGCTGCCGGGGCGTGGGCGAGCAGGACCGCGCCCTGCTGGCCCAGGGCCATGGCCTCGACGAGGCGCCGGGCGAT